>JAISYM010000064.1 GCA_031269875.1 Synergistaceae bacterium | reverse complement strand
CCCAACTTATCGTCCCACGCCGTCCAGTCGATAAAATTATTCGTATAGGCCTGTATTTTAAGTTTTCTGCGTCTGTTGATGACAGTATCCTCAGAGCATCCGATGATTTCAGATAGTTTTTTATCCGGCATCATACCCAGATACCCATCCCATACGCTCCAATTCAACCCGCCTGCCATCCGAATCACTCCTTGATAAGAAGGCATTGTCAAGATTCTCTTGTAAAAGCGCACTGTAACCGCATCTTCATCAGGGACAATATTTCGTTATACGGTTCGTTATACGGAAAAAATCTCCCTACACCTCTAAAAAATGCGCAAAATCACCTAACTTTTTCCAATTTATCTCTCTTGACTAATCGTAAATGGCATTATACAGGCACATAGAAGATGTGTAAATGCGCGCGCCGTTTTTTACAAACTCGGTTTTTATCGGCTTTTAGCGGCTTTTCGCGACATCAAAGCAATAAAAAAGATTCGGACCGTATAACGGAAATTATTGGGAATTAGGCGTCTGAGAAATTATACAACTTATTATACAGTTTAGAGAAAAATCTATTTGCCGCGAAAAAATTTGGGTGGTTGTGGCGTGAGGCGCTTTATGTTGCTATAATGCTCTTATCGTGTCCGAGGGAGGGGAAAAAATGCTTGCGAAACAGCGCATCAGGTCAGTCTTGGCGATTTTTCTATCGCTTCTTATTTTTTCCGTTTTTTGCTCGATTAACGCGCCACGGGATTCTTTATTGTCTTTGCCGTCCTTGTTCTCCAGTGCCGCGGAATCTGCGCCGTTTGACGGCGGATACGTCTCTCCCGTGCTTGCGACCGTCGAGAAGATAAAGCCCTCCGTCTGGATAGAGAGAGGCGGCAAGCGGTTCGAGCTCGGCAAGGGATCCGGCATACGCGCGTTCGACTCCATTATGACTGGTGATGGCGGAACCGTTACGATAAAGTTCATCGACGATACCGTTATCGACCTTGCGCCGTACAGCGAGCTTTCAATATTGGACGTCGCTCACGCGCCGAAAGCATCCAGGTTCTCCGTTTCTCTCGCGAGAGGGGGCGCGCTCGTGAACACCGGCGGAATTGGGCTCAGAAACGCCGGAGGAGTCAACATCTCCACCCCAAAGGGCATCGTCATGGCAAACGACGCTGTTTTATGGATCGGAGTGAGGAACGGAGAGGAGATAGTGAGAATCGAGGATATGACGAGAGGACCAAAGGTTTCAGTTTACAACTCGGAAACCTCTAATCTCCTTGTTACCACGTCATCGAGATACGGAATCGTGACGGACGCGGAAAACGTGACGCATACAGTGGAGCTGGCGCCGCGATGAACCGGACGAGCCAGACAAACGGAACGAAAGCGTTTCTCACACCAATCTCGTCGCTTCTCGAAGATGGCGAGAGCGTTCAACACAGAACCGGAAGACACCCCGCCTCCCTCCTGCCCTTTGCCGCGATCGCGCTCATTCTGCTGATACCGACATACGGTATATCACTTATCCTCCTTATCCCGCCCCTCATCAAGATGATGACATGCGACTACGTCATCACCAACAAGAGGATACTGGCCCGCCAGGGCATTTGGGGACGAAACCTGGTCGAGGTTCCGCTTTGCGAGATTTTCGAGGTATGCGTCGGCGAAAGTATCGTCAGCGCGAAGTTCGGAATGGGCAGGATCGAACTCAAAGATGACCACCAAACCATCAGCTTCAAAGAAATAAAAAGGCCCGACGCGTTCATCTCCTCCATTATGAGGGCAAGAACAGAGGAAGCGGCGTAACACGCGTGCCGGCCCAATCCGCGCGGTTGGGCCGGCACGCAAAATGCTCGTTCAGATCATATAATCCCAAAATTCGTCCTGGTTAAATTCAACGCTGCGTTTTGCGCTGTCTCCCTTGAATTGGAGTTCCGGGTCCTTGACGCTCACCCGCGTCTTCTCCGGCACGCTCTTAGTGATGAACGCGTTCGACCCGATTACGACGCCCTCGCCGATTACTGTGGCGCCGCCGAGTATCGACGCGCCGGAATAGATCGTCACGTGATCCTCGATCGTGGGATGCCGCTTCACTCCCTTTAGCGCCTGGCCTCCGCGCGTTGACATGGCGCCCAGCGTAACACCTTGATAGATTTTTACGAAATTCCCTATTACCGTCGTCTCCCCAATCACGATTCCTGTCCCGTGGTCTATGAAAAAATGATGCCCTATCGTGGCGCCGGGGTTTATGTCTATTCCGGTGTGGCTGTGCGCAAATTCTGTCATCATCCTTGGGATGCGCGGCACTCCGAGTTTGTAAAGCTCGTGCGCGAGGCGATAGATCGTTATCGCGTAAATGCCGGGGTACGACCAGATTATCTCGTCTGTGCTGAACGCCGCGGGATCTCCCTCATGCGAGGCTTCCACATCGGCAGCCAGCAGTCCGCGCAGTGCCGGCACCTGGCTCAAAAACACGCTCGTGATCCGCGATGCCGCGCGCTCAGCCGAGGACTCGTCGTTCTGGTCGTTCAGCACGGCGCGCGTTATCTGTTTGTTCAGGTGATACGTGAGATTTTCCAGCAGCTCTCCCACGAAATACTCTATGGAATCCCTCTTGAGGCGTTTCTGCCCGAAGAAACCCGGGTAAATGAGGCTTCGCAGGTTTTCCATGATTTCGCGTATGACGCCGCTGTTTATCTGATCGCGAGATTCGATTTTGATAATCAGCTTCTCCTCCTCATAGTTTGCGAGAATTGCTTCCGTCAATTTATGAATGCTGTAACTATCATAGTTATCCATTACGAAGCCTCATTTCATCAATAATTAAAATATATGACAAGCGCGGGGCGGAGATGCCCCCGCGTATCGCTACGCTTTCCCGGCCAGTTCTCGCAATGTGCGCGCCAGCAGGTCAATCTCGGCCGGCGTGTTGTAGAACGCCAGGGAGGGGCGCACTGTCCCCTCGAAACCGAAACGCCGCAATATGGGCTGCGCGCAGTGGTGTCCGGCTCGCACGGCTATTCCGGCAGTTTTGTCCAGGTATCTTGCCACAGAGTCGTTGCTGAAGCCGTCCAGGACGAACGAGAAAACGCTTGCCCTCTGCGCCGCGTTCCCTACGAACCTCAATCCCGGAATGGAACGCAGTTCTCCGATGGCGTAGCTAAGCAGCTCGCCCTCGTATGCCGCGATATTCCTCATATCTATGGCGGATACGTAATCTATCGCCGCGCCTAAACCTACGGCGTCCGCGATACTGCCCGTTCCCGCTTCGAATTTTTGCGGCGGTCTCTGGTATAGCGTGCGCTCGAATGTGACGTCCGCAATCATGTTGCCGCCACCCTGCCAGGGGCGCGCCGACTCCAGTACGTCCTCCTTGCCGTACAGCGCGCCTATGCCGGTGGGACCGAAAATTTTGTGTCCCGAGAAGACGAAGAAATCGGCGTCTATCTCGCTCACGTTCACCGGCATGTGAGAGACGCTCTGCGCTCCATCCACACAGGTACGGACGCCCCAAGTATGGGCAATCGCCACCATTTCCGCAACGGGCAGTACGGTACCCAGCGCGTTCGATACGTGCGCAATCGACGCGAAGCGAGTGCGAGGGTTGAAGAGTCTCGCGTATTCGGACAGGATAATTTGTCCGCTGTCGTCAACGGGAGCAACGCGGAGCACGGCCCCTGTCTCCTCAGCCACAAGCTGCCAAGGCACTATATTCGCGTGGTGTTCCAGCATGGTCAGGATAATTTCGTCGCCCTGACTCAGTAGAGGTTTGACGTAAGCGTTCGCCACAAGGTTCAGGCCCTCCGTCGAACCTCTGACAAAAACTATGCTGTCCGCGTCCGGCGCTCCGATGAATCGGGCTACGCTGCGGCGCGACGCCTCGTAAGCGTCGGTCGAGCGGGCCGCCAGCGTGTGCGCGCCCCTGTGGACGTTCGAATTTTCATGCCTGTAGTAGCGCGATATCCTTTCGATCACCTGATTCGGGCGCTGTGTCGTAGCCGCGTTGTCAAGCCACACGAGTTTGTGCCCGTTTACCGATTCACTGAGGATAGGAAAATCCGCGCGTATCGCTTCTATAGGGACGCTCCCGACGTACCCGCCCGGTATGCCGGGCTCGCCGTGTCCGCCGCCGTTATCCACCGGCTTGCCGGACGTTTCGAGCGGGACCACGGTCGGTTTGTACGCCGCGTTTGGCTGAGTTTCAAGCGAATTTGGACAGAACTCCGGAAAATACCCGGATATCAGCCCGGCTAGTTCACGTTCATCCGGCAACCGCAAATAATCAGGGCGTTCAGTCAGAGCCCTCTTCTCGATTATCCCCTCGAACGATTCGTAACTCTCAAATGTTTGGGTAGTCATAGTACTCGCCGACCTCGACATCCTCAAGTACTGCAATCGCGTCTTCGGCCAGTATCGCGGTGGAGCAGTAGATCGACAGCAAATAGGAGGCGACTCCGTTGTCGTCGATTCCTCTGAAGCGAACAGAAAGACCGCGTGACTGCTCGTTTGGCAATCCGGCCTGATAGAGCCCGATGACCCCGCGCTTCGACTCTCCCGTGCGAACCAACAATATGTTTGTCTTCCCGGCCTTGCCCTTTGGGTTTTTCTGTCCGTCGACAAAAAGTTTGTCCGTCGGGATTACCGGCACGCCGCGCCAGGTGATGAAGTTCCCCCCCGCGATGTTTACCGTTACCGGAGGCACGCCCCTGCGGGTGCATTCACGCTCGAAGGCCGCCAACGCGCGCGGGTGAGCGAGAAAGAATGACGGCTCCTTCCAGACCTTCGTCAGCAGTTCGTCAAGGTCATCCGGCATCGGGCGTCCGAAACGCGTCTGCACTTTCTGCGAGTCCGTTACGTTCTTCAGCAGGCCGTAATCGTCGTTGTTTATGATCTGGCTCTCCTGGCGCTCCTTCAAGCTCTCTATCGCCAAGCCTATCTGCTCGCCGATCTGGTCGTAGGGCGAGCTGTACACGTCGGATATCTTCGTGTCAACGTTGATTATAGTGGAGATCGAGCCGAGCTGATATTCTCGCGGACGTTTCTCGTAGTCTATGTAGCCCTGGGGAATGTCGATCTTACTCGGGTCGCGGCTGCACAGTACATCGAGCGGGGTATCTCCCTCTATTACCCTGTTCACCCGATAAATTCCAGCTTCCAAGCCCTTGAACTCCAACAGGCGGGTCAGCCATCTGGGCGTCAGCGCCGCGTATTGCGGCGCGGTCTTGGAGACGTTGGCAAGTTGATAAGCCGCTTCCCTTCCAAGTGCGTTGATCGGTACGTTTGACAAGAAAATTCCCCCTCATATAATTTTGAAATCACAGGCCCAAAAGGTGAAGATTTGATGCCGCGCGGCACGTCGCCCAGAAACATAATTAACGCGCCTTTGATCGCGAATTGGTGTCAGTACCGCGGCAATGTTTTGTCTACATCGCGCGCCCACGCGTTTACTCCGTCTTTCAGGTTCAGAAGGCGTCCCTTATACCCGGTGTCCCTCAGCGCCCTTATCGCGAAAATGCTGCGCTGGCCTATCTTGCACAGAAAAACGGCGTCTATTTTAGGGTCGAACTCATCCGCCCTTCTCGCAATCTGTCCGAGCGGGATGTATTTAGCGCCCGGAAATTTCGCGATCGCCCGCTCGTGCGGTTCGCGTATGTCAATTATCTGGAGATTTTCCCCCCTGTCGACGCGCTCTTTAAGCCCTGTCGCGGTGATCGTCTCGATTGGCTCGGAGTCCGAGTCCGGAGTCAATCCGCAGAATCTCTCGTAGTCGGGCAGCTCGTGTATCGTTGGGTTCTTTCCGCAGATGGGGCAATTCGGATCCTTCTCTATCTTGAGTTCCCGAAACGTCATGTCCCAAGCGTCGAACAACAGCAGGCGCCCTATGAGCCGTCCGCCGCCAATGATCAGCTTTATGACCTCACAAGCTTGGATTGTGCCGATAATGCCCGGCAGTACGCCAAGAACCCCGCCCTCCGCGCATGACGGCACGAGTCCCGGAGGAGGAGGGGCTGGGAATAGGCACCTGTAGCAGGGGCCTTCTTTTGCGTAGAATACGCTCGCTTGTCCCTCAAATCGGTAGATGGAGCCGTAGACGTTCGGGATTCCAAGCATCACGCAGGCGTCGTTCACCAGATATCGCGTCTGATAGTTATCCGTGCCGTCAGCTGCAATATCGTAGTCCTTGAAGATATCGAGCGCGTTTTCGCGATTGAGCCGCGTGTTATGAATCACGACATTCACGCCGGGGTTTATCCCCTTTATCCTGTCTTTGGCGGAAGCCGTCTTCGGCCTGTCAATGTCCCTGGTGCTGTGAATTACCTGTCGCTGAAGGTTCGACGCCTCCACGAAGTCGAAATCGACGACACCGATAGTGCCGATGCCTGCCGCCGCGAGGTAGAGCGCAAGCGGAGCGCCCAATCCGCCTGTCCCGACTATGAGGACACGGGCGGCGTTGAGCCGTTTTTGTCCCTCGACGCCTACCTCCGGCAAAAGGATGTGCCGGCTGTACCTTGTTATCTCCTCGTTCGAGAGGTCTTTTAGGCGTTCATCCGCGATTATCGGCATGGCGCGCCGCCCGCGATAGCCGGTACGAGCGTTATTACGCTCCCGTCAGCGAGCGTGGTTTCGAGCCCGTTCAGATTT
This sequence comes from Synergistaceae bacterium, assembly GCA_031269875.1. Lineage (GTDB taxonomy): Bacteria > Synergistota > Synergistia > Synergistales > Synergistaceae > JAIRNC01. The sequence goes on along the minus strand of JAISYM010000064.1, from coordinate 46,495 downwards.
TTGACGTTCACCTCCCCGAGGAATATGTTTATGAAGCTTCGCGGTTCACCTCCCTCCCCGTAAATATGCGTCTCGATATCGGGATATAAAGAGGCGAAATTCGCAATCGCCTCGCCGACCGTAGCGCCTTCGGCGCGTATCTCGCGCTGTCCTTCCGCGAACGCCCGCAAAGCCGTGGGAATTTTAATCGTAATCGTCAATTTGCGCCCCCCCAAGTCATACCAATTTGAAATCAAACCGGTATCATCTCACATCAAGTTGGAGAACCCGCTCCTGAGCGAACGCGGAACGATCAGAGGCCAGCCTCCAGCTCGTGAGTCCGCCCGCTCGTCCGCGCTCTATCGCCACTATTACATACGAATACCAATACATAGCGTGTTCACGGTCGTACTCCGACGGAATCGCCGGATGATCGGGATGCGAGTGGTAAAAACCGATTACGTCCAAACCACGCCGCTCGGCATCCCTCTCTATAAAAAAGCAGTCCTCCGGCGAAATCGCGAAACGATGGTACTGTTCTTCAGATCCGAACGCGTTATGTACTGGGAATATTTCACTGGCGACGCGCCCTGTATCCGCATCGTCCTTGCCTAAGAGCGCGCCGCAGCACTCGTTCGGATAAGCCCTTTCCCCTTCTGAGGCTATCTGCTGTACTGCGCCGCGTGACAGCGATATCATTTCGTTCCCTCCCAGAAACCGTCAGACAGATACCTCGATCCGTGGTCGCAAAGCACAGTCACCACAAAGGACTCCTCCGGCAGAGTCCTCGCGTATGAAACAGCGGCGGCGACGTTCGCTCCGGAACTAACGCCGACTAAAATACCAGCCTCACGCGCCAGACGGCGCGTCATTTCATAGGCTTCCTCCGTCGTCACCGTGACAACTTCATCCACCGCGCTTTCGTCGAATATGCCGGGCTTTATCGTTGATCCCATGTGCTTCGTCCCCTCTATGCCGTGAAAGGGCGAGTTGGGTTGCACCAGCGCCGTCTTTATCGCCGGGTTAAAATCCTTGAGGCGTCTGGATACGCCCATAAACGTGCCGCTTGTCCCAGCCCCGGTCAAGAAATGAGTCACCTGGCGGCGGGATTGATTCCAAATCTCCACTCCTGTCGTATCGAAGTGCGCTTTCGGATTCTCCGGATTGTTGTACTGGTCGGGATAAAAATACATATCCGGTCGGTTGTTCGCCTCCTCCCTTGCCGTGAGAAAAGCCCCGTCAGACCCTTCGAGCGGATCGGTCTCCACGATACTCGCCCCGTAAATTTGTATGACTTTTTTACGTTCGAGGCTTGTGTTGGAGGGCATGTACAGCTTTACGGGAAATCCTAGCGAGGCTCCGATCATCGAGTAGGATATGCCCGTGTTGCCGCTCGTCGCGTCGATTATCGTCCTGCCGGATGACAGCTCGCCGCTTTGTATCCCCGCCATTATCATTGCGCGCGCCGCCCTGTCCTTTACAGACCCGCTGGGGTTGACGAACTCCGCTTTTGCAAAAAGACGCGGTCCCGGAACCCGGTCTAAAAAATGTGTCAAACCTATCAACGGCGTGTTGCCTATCAAGTCCGGTACACGCACGATTCTTCACCTCGGTTCGCCAGGGAGATAATTACGGCGAGAATTTATTCATACTTAATTAGTATGTTATATCGGATTTTTATTAATGTCAATGCCGTTTTTTATCTTAAGAAAACATCAACACACCATGTTAAATCGAACATGGTGTGTTGATGTTTTCTTATGGTGAAATTGGTATCAGTTAAACGCGATTGGGGGGATAGCGGGCATGTTTTCTATTTTTTCGCGGCTCGCGCGCACCGCGTCAGCCGCTTTTTGCGACCACGCCTCCAGCCTGTGCGCGAGTTCTTCGTCCGAAAGCGCTATTATGCGCAGGGCGAGTATCGCCGCGTTTTTCGCTCCGTCTATGCCCATGCTGGCAACCGGTATCCCCGGAGGCATCTGCGCTACGGAGAGAAGCGCGTCCGCGCCTGACAGAGGCCCTGACGCGATAGGAACACCTATGACCGGAAGCGTCGTGTGCGCTGCGACAACGCCCGGCAGAGCGGCGGATAGCCCCGCCATAGCGATGATGACTTTAATGCCTCGCCCTCTCGCGCCGGACGCGTAGTTCACCACGTCCTCCGGCGTGCGGTGGGCGGACGCAATGCCTGCCTCAAACGGCACATCAAACTCCCTCAGCACCTCCGCCGCCTTGAACGCCGATCCCAAATCCGACGCGGAGCCGGTTAAAATTCCTATAATAGGTTCTTTTTTCATCATTGTCTCAACTTTCGCTCCATCCGATGTCTTTTCTGTAATGAGCGCCTTCGAAGTTTATCGCGCTCACCATTTCATATGCCTTCTCCTTCGCCTCCGTGAACGTCGCGCCGACGCCGACGACGGAGAGGACGCGTCCGCCGGCGGTCAATATCTTTTTTTGCTCTTTTTCAGCGCCGTGTCTCGTTCCTCCGTGATAGATATGCACACCCGGCAGTTCTTTTTCGAGTCCTGATATCGGAAAACCCCTTTTAAAACCTCCGGGATAACCACCGGATGTCATTACCACGCAAAGGGAACAGCCTGAGTGGACGAGTTCATCGCAGTCGTCCAGATTGCCCTCGGCGGCCGCCAGGAGAGCCGCGCCGATATCCCCGCTGTAAAGAGGAAGAATCGCCTGTGTTTCCGGATCCCCGAATCTGACGTTGTACTCGATTACGGACAATGAGGGTGATCCGCCTGTCTCATCCAGCATCAGTCCCATATAAAGGACGCCCCTGAAATCTATGCCCTCGTTTCTCAAACCGTCGAGGGTCGGGACAAGCACAATATCCCTGACCATATCCATTATCCCATCAGGCAGCGTAACGGGAGCGTAAGCGCCCATGCCGCCGGTGTTCGGTCCCTTATCCCCGTCGAACACCCTCTTGTGGTCTCGGCTCGGTTCAAGCAGCCTGTACGTCTTCCCGTCCGTAATTGCTAAAACGGTGAGCTCCTTGCCGGGCGCGAAATCCTCTATGACGACCGTCATTCCGGCCGTGCCGAGCTTTGCCCCGCAGAGGAGATTGCCGCAAAGAGCCTCAGCCTCTCTGATATCGTCCGCGAGGAATACCCCTTTCCCGGCGGCAAGCCCATCCGCCTTTATGACGTAAGGGGCTGTCCTCGGGAGGAGCGCGGCACGGCACTCCTCCTGGTTCGTGCAGATGTCGAAACGTGATGTCGGGATGCCGTGCCGGCGCATAAAGAGTTTAGCGAAGGCCTTGCTGCTTTCGAGCTTTGCCCCGGCCGCGCCTGGGCCGAACACTTTGATTCCGTTCTCCCTAAGGCTGTCCGCGATCCCTTCAGCTAGCGGCGCTTCCGGGCCGATCACGACAAATTCTATATCGAAGGCCGCGCAAAAATTTTTGACGGAAAAGCTGTTGCGGGTGTCGATGTCGTGGACTTTGGCAATTTTTTCGATGCCTGGATTGCCGGGGGCTACGTGCAGTTCGGCGGTTATGCGGGACTTTGAGAGCGCCTCGGCAAGACAGTGTTCTCTGCCGCCGCCTCCAAGCACGAGAACATTCATTTTCGCGGGGTCGTCAAAAAGGGTTTTTATCTTCTGCTTCAATGTCTGAACGTCCTTGGCCCGCCGACGAACATGCTCAGGCCAAGTTGGGCGGCTCTGTTCGCAACGTCCGCGTCCTTCAGCGAACCGCCCGGCTGAATTATGGCGGCGACGCCGGCTTGAGCCGCGAGCTCCACAGAGTCAGGGAAGGGGAAGAACGCGTCCGAAGCCAGGACTGCCCCGCGCGCCCTGTCCTCAGCCTGTTCTATCGCGTACTTGACGGCGTCCACCCTGTTGGTGAAACCGCCGCCGATTCCCACTGTGGCGAAATCGCGAGCGATAACGATCGCGTTGCTCTTGACAAGTCCAACCGCCCTCCAGGCAAACAATAGGTCGCCCCAGAGATCCGGCCTGGGCTTACCTTCCCACCGACCTTCCGACTGTATCGGCGGCGGCGGCGGCGTCTCGCTCTGAATCAGGAAGCCGGCTCTGTTCGCCGTTATCTGCTCTCTTGGATTGTAGTACCCCGTAATGGTGAGCAGCCGCAGATTCGGTTTTTTCGCCTTCAAAAATTCGATGGCGTCCAAATCGAACGCCGGCGCCGCGACTATTTCGTAAAAATGCTCCGCGAGCTTCTGTACCAAGTCCTTGTCCACTTTTCCGGTGAAGCCGACTATGCCGCCGAACGCCGAGACAGGATCGCCCGCCAAGGCGCGCTCGTAAGCCGACATCGCGTCCTCCGCCTCCGCTATCCCGCACGGGGTTGTGTGTTTTACGATAACGCAGGCGCCGCATCCCTTGAAAACCGCCTGACATTTGAGGAGAGTATCGAGGTCAAGGAGATTGTTGTATGAGAGTTCTTTGCCGGAGTGCTGTTCGAATACCGGGTTCGAGAGTGTCGGCATGAAAAGCGAGGCCTTCTGGTACGGATTCTCGCCGTAACGCAGCGCCTGAACCCTCCGAAGCGGGATTACCTTTTCCGCTTCGTCCCGCTCCGGCGACCCCAGCGCGTCGGCGAGCGCTTCGTGTATGGTGGCGTCGTAGGACGCCGTCAGGCGAAACGCCTTTACCGCGAGATCCCGCCGGAGGGACTCGGTTATCCCGCCGAAAGCCAGCGCCTCCATCACGATTTTATAGTCCGCCTGGTCGGCTATCACCGTCACGTCCGCGTAATTTTTGGCGGCCGCCCTTATGAGCGAGACGCCCCCGATATCGATCTTCTCTATCAGCTCTTCCTTTGTCGGATTGCCCCGCGCGGTCTCCTCAAAGGGGTAGAGACTGCACACGACAATGTCGATGAGCGGTATGCCGTATTCCCCGCGAGAGGCTTCGTCCTCCTCATTCCCCCGCCTTGCCAGGATGCCGCCCATTATAGTCGGGTGAAGCGTCTTGACTCTGCCGCCAAAAATCGATGGAAAGCCGGTCAGATCGAGAACCTCTGTCACCTGTAGGCCGCTGTCTCTGAGGTGCTTTGCCGTGTTTGAGCTCGATACTATCTCATAACCAGCCTTCACAAGGGCGCTGGCAAATTCAGCGATACCTTCCTTGTTCCATACCGATATGAGAGCTTTCGGCGCGTCTTGCCTGTCCATAAAAGCGACCCTCCTAAAGTGTCGGCTCGTCTCGCGAGGGACGAACGCTAATGTTTTCAAATTGAGCCTATTATACAACATAGATCAGCGGCGCTTAATGAAAAACCGCTAGGCTATAGAAATACATATCTAATAACCATATCTAAAATATGTAGATCCATTCTGATGCTTATTGCTTTCAATCGAGTTATACAATAAAATTTATTGTAAGTTGTTATGGAGCGAGGTGCTGTGTCTTGGCGATACATACTTTGAAGCGGGAAGGCGGGAGCGCGGGGACTGAAGATACTTCCGGCGCTTGCGATCATGTCCGGTTGAAAATTTTCATGACGAAAGAGGTTTGCGCCAGAGGTTGCTGCGGGGGAACACACGTTTGCAGCGGAAGTGAATCGCTGTTTCCCGGTGAGCGCGAAGCGTCGAACGGCGTATCTGATCTTTTGTCTGCTGTGAAAAAGCTCTACTGCGACAGGGTGAGGGTATCCATAGTCAATCCGTGGAGCTTGCTTGCCATGTGGGACAGCATCCGCTTCCGGGTCAACCCGGCTACCCCAGCTTGGATTTTGGGAGGGAGAAAGATTTTTGAGGGGCTCCCAAAAATCGAACAACTCAAGGCGGCGCTGGATGCAGAGCTGGCAAAGTGCGGACAAAAAGTTAGCAAAGGTGCGCTTGAACGATGACTAACGAATTAAGCGACTCTTGTACACCATCTCCGCGCATCGGAGAGTGGCATTGCGCGTTTATGGGCCAAATTGAAGGCCCTTTCGGTGAGGATCAGCTGAGAAAAATGATACAGAGCGGAAAGCTGACAGCCCAGACACTCGTCTGGAACTCAGCGCCTAAAAATGCCGAAAGAGGCTGGATTAAGGCGTCTGACAGCGATATAGCGCCGCTCTTCAGCGAAAATATCCCACTGTCTCCGGCTTTCCCGGCGTGGAGGGAACCGTCTTTGCAAGTCCTGGCGGGTTCAGCAAGCGGGGACGGCGGGGCGCAAACGGCGGAAGCTTGGCGCGCGCCCATGCGCGCCAGCGCGCGTGCGCCCGTCCGCGCGTCGGTTGGCGAGGGGCGCGTCGCGACGCTCGCCACGCGTTTTTTTGCGTTCCTGCTCGACATTTTGATATCTTCAATCATGACGCTGCTCGCCATGATAATCTTTGTCGCGCTCTTTACTTTGGCGCCTCGCTTGTTTTCCATACTCGGCTTATATTATGACAGGATCGCTTATATGATTGGAGTCCTCACCGTCTTGCTGCCGATCGGAGTCCTCATCACATCGCTCATAAATGTTCTCCTCCTGTCGAGAAAGGGGATGACTCTGGGTAAAAAAATTCTCGGAGTGCGGATAGAAAGCACAAGAGGGAAAAAACTGTCGTTTTTCCGCAATATCATCGTCAGATCCCTTGTTAAAACAATACTCCTCGTGGCACCTCCGCTCGCCGCGATCTACCTCATCATCACGAGGTCCCTCGTCATCACGATACTCATCGTGCCGCTCTTCGTCGCGATAGACCTCTGCTCTCTCCTCAGAAAGGACGGGCGGACGCTCCACGATTTAATCGGCGGTACGATCGTCATAAGTGAGCGGTAGGTACGCCGATTTGGAGGTTTTTTCGTGTCGTTAGGGCCTGAGCTGATAGAGGCCCTGTCAAAAGAGATTGCCGGGCTGTTATGCCGCAGGCTTCGCAAGGCTGAGTCAAAGGACAGCTGGCTTGCCCTCTCCTTCCCCGGCGACCGTATAATTTTTTTCTCGTGGGACGCGGAATTTTACGGCCTTTGCGAGGCTATGCCGGACGAAGTGAGGGCTCTTTTGGAGCTCGCTTCGTCGCGCCCCCCGATTCAAAGCGCGGTAAAATCCCACTTGGCAGGCTCGCAGCTGGCTGAGTCGCGCGTCATAGGCCGAGACAGGGTACTTGAACTCAGTTTCAGGCGAGAGGTGGGCGCCGGCTTTTTCCAGACCAGGAAGCTCGTGTTCGAGGCCTCTGGCAGATACAGTAACCTTGTTCTCTTGGACGAGCGTGGGATTGTCATCGAATCCGCCAAACACATCTACCCGGAAACGAACAGATACCGCTCCATAATCCCAGGTCAGCCCTACACGCCGCCGCCGCCCATCGCGGGAGTCCCACCGGAGGACTTCAGCGGCGGCCCGGACGAGCTGGAGAATATATCGGGCCTCGGCAAACCGCTGCTATCGGCGATCAAGGAGGCGTGCATGGTCAGCGGCCGGCGAGACGCGGGGAAATTTATACGGCGCGGCTTGGATGAGCCTCCCATGTACCAAACGCTCGGCCGGTACGTGACGCTGTTCCCCGAGCTGCTCGGCGGCGCCAGTCGCATCGACACGGATTCGGCGCTTTCAGCCGCGAGGGAGTGCGTTATCCTGCCGCTCATCGACAGACACGCGTCAAAAGCGCGCAAGGCGGCCGCCGCTAAGATAGAGCGGCTTTCCTCAATTAACGCCAGAAAAATAGCCGACGCGGAGGCCGCTCAGACGGACACTGCCGCGGCGGAGCGTCTCAAGAGCAGCGGGCAGATAATACTTGCCAATATCTGGAGGATACCTCCGCGAGCGGCGTTTGCCGATTTGCCGGAGTGGGGAGAATACGGCGAAACCATCCGCCGCGTCGAGTTGGATCCGAACAAGGACGCGCCGGCAAACGCTGAGCGCTATTTCGCCAAATACAGGAAAAAACGCGCTTCAGCCGAACGATCGAGGCAAATTTTACCGCGCCTTTACTCCGAGAGGGACGTTATAAGAGAGCAGGAGGCGCTTCTGGCGTGCCATTCGGACGCGCTCACTATCCGATCGATGCTGGACGAGCTTTCGCGGGACGCAGGTGAAACTCCCTCAACGGGGAAAAAACCGAAGGAACGTTTAAAACCGCCGCACAAGCGCGTCGAGTTCAAGGATGCAAACGCCATGATACTGATTGGACTCAGCGCCGCGGGCAACCATTACGTCACATTCCGCCTCGCGGCCGGAGACGACATATGGTTCCACGCCCAAGGGACGCCGGGCGCTCATGTCATATTGCGCTTCACCGCAAAGCCCGATCAGGAAACACTCGAGAGGATGACGGTTACGGCGGCGTCCGCCGCGGCCTTTCACAGCAAGGCAAGGGAGAGCGGGCGAGTCCGCGTCGACTATACCCAGCGCAGATATGTGCGCGCCATACCAGGCGCGGGTCCGGCGCAAGTAACATACAAGGAGTTTTCTTCTATAATCGCCGACGCGTCGTCGTGGAATAATTGAACCTCCTCAAGACCGCAATCTCGACAAAGCGGCAAAACCCTGATTGGTTTGTTTGGAGCTTCGGTCATAACACATTGACGATATCAAGAATGATGAACTTTATCTATCATACCGCCGCTGTCTTGGTATAATAGCGTGAAAGAGGGGGCGGTTGTTATTCTGAAAATCAGGCATCGCAGCGGGCGGTATCGCAAATGACCGGGCCGCACAAGTGGAGAGATTTTGCGTGGAAAAGGGCTATCGCCGACGGCGCTAAGGACGCCATAGCGTATTTCATGCCCGACCTCGCCGACGACATGGACGCGTCTAGGGAAGTCACTGCCATAAGCGGCATGGAGCTGCCGGTGAAGGACTCGGATTCAGACAAGGACATGCGCTTATCAGACGTTTTCCTGAACGTCCCGGTGAAGGGCGGGGAGGATTGGAGCGTGGCTTGTTTGGCCGAGCAGCAAGACGCCCACGATAATTGCTTTGCCGCCCGCATGTTCGATTCAGTGGTTCGGCTCAGAGCGTCCCGGCCAGCCGGCAGGGTCACTGGTTTCGCCATATACACAGGGAGTTCGAAAGACGTTGATTCATACACAGAGACGTGTTACGGCCTGGAGATTTCATTGAGATTCAGGGCGTTCCATCTCCCGAGCTGCCGCATAGGGGAACTGAGAGAGGACAAGCGCCCTTTCGCACGCGTGATGTATGCCGGACGCCTGTCACTTGAAAGCGGGGACGACTTGGCGCTCCGTGAAAAATACGCGTGGGAACTCTTGAACACACAGGGCAAAGAGGGTTATGATAACAGGCAGAGGAAATTCATCCTGGAGTTCGTGGGTAGGATATTCCGGCTCAGCGATCCCAGGATAAGCGAGGGTTTGAAGGAGGCGTTCAAATTGCAGACTATATCTCTTGAGCAGTACGTGGCCGAAATTGACAAAGAGGAAGCCAGGATGGAAGGCAAGTTTGAGGTCGCGCGGAAGATGCTCGCCCGCAGAATGCCAATTGACGACATCGTTGACATAACCGGGTTGGACGAACGGGACATACTATCGCTCCAATAATTGATATAGACCGGCGGGCCGTAAAAAATAAATGCCGCCCGCCGTTGATTCTAAACCGTACCCATACTCCCCCTCATAGCGAGGGGATCATGCCAACGCTATGAGGTACGATATTTTGCAAATCCGCCGTAATAACACGCTTTGTCGCGATACGCTCAAAATCAGTCTGCATACCTCGTACAACACTTTCCCAATCATCTTGTCCGTCTAATTTCGACGAGGAAATTTTTCAGATCATCGGGAAGGTGAGACCTGAACGATATCGCTTCTCCTGTCCTGGGGTGCGACAGTGTGAGCTTCCACGAGTGCAGAAAAACCCTTGCTTTACTTTGTCCGCTTTGTTCGCCGAATGGGTTTTTTTTCGACGGAGCGTACAGGAAGTCGCCGACTAAGGGACAGCCTATCGCGCTCATGTGAACCCGAATCTGGTGGGTGCGTCCTGAGTGGATATCGCACCTCAAGAGCGAATAACCCCGCGCACTCCATAGCACCGCATAGTCCGTGACCGCCTCCCTGCCGCCTTCAATGGCGGCCATCCTGTAACGATCGACGGGATCGCGGCCTATTGGCATATCTATCCTCGCCTCGGCGCGGCGTGGTGTGCCGAAGCAGAGGGCGATATAGGACTTGCCGACGGTTCGCAATTTAAACTGCGTCCACAGCTTCTCCTGAGCCAGTCCGTTCCTTGCGACTACCATTAAACCGGACGTCGTGGCGTCCAGCCTGTGAACTATCCCCGGACGCTCTACGCCGTTCAAGTTCCCAAGCTCCGGGAAACGGTACAACAACCCATGCACGAGCGTACCGCGCCAGTGTCCCGGGGCGGGATGAACGACTAAACCTGCGGGCTTGTCGACGACTATGATATCTTGGTCGGCGTATACGACGCCAAAATGAACGGGTTCTGGCTCGAGTTCGAGCTTCTGGGGGGGCGGGACATCTATTTTGTAAAGTTCGCCAAGCTCGACCTTGATGGAGGGCTTTATTCTGCGATCACCGGGCGAATCGACGCGCCCGTCCTTTATGAGGCTCTGCGCGTATGCCCTGCTGATCCCAAGCTGGCGGGACACGGCAAAATCAAGCCTGTGTCCCGCCAGATCATCAGTCACGAACAAAAATTCTATTTTGAAACGTGCTCCAGCGCGTCCGCACAGCGGAAGCAGACCTCGTTTCCGTCCGCGCTCACCTCCGAGCGATGCTTCCAACACCTCGGACACTTCGCGTCGGGGTTTTTGCCGACAGCGGCTTTAATGCCGGTCACCTCGTCCTCATATACGACGGGCGCCGAAGGGAAAACGCTAGTTTCCTTAAAGGACGAGACAATCGTGATTGACTCCCAATCCGAATCTGAGACGAAGGGCGCGCTGTCGCGGAAAAAGTCTCCGAAATCAACCCACACCGAGGCATCAAGCGAGTGGCCGATAAGCCCCTTAGCGCGCGCGGTCTCGAGCGCGCGCGTTATGACGCCGCGAGCCTCCAGAACTCTCTCCCAGAGCGGCAGGATATCCCTGTCGAGTCCGTCCAGCGACGGCACGGGCCACTGTGACAGGTGAACGCTCTCCTCCAGCGACGAATCCATGCGGCGCATCTCCTGCCATATTTCCTCCGCCGTAAAGCAAAGGACAGGGGCTATAAGACGCGTCATCGCGGAGAGTACCTCCCACATCACCGATCTCGCGCACCGGCGGGCGTGGGAGTCCGCCCTGTCCGCGTACAGTTTCTCCTTCGATATATCGATATAGAAGGACGACAGCTCATTGTCGCAGAACTGGTGAACTCTGAACATCGGGAGGTGGAACTCGTAACCGTCGAACTCCTCCGTCCCCTTCTCCACGAGCTTTGCCAGCTTAAGAAGCACGTATTTGTCGACTCCGGTCAGTTCGCTGTGCGAAACGGCGTCGCGCTTTGGATCAAACCCTCTCAGGTTAGCCAATAGGAACCTCGCCGTGTTGCGGATCCGGCGATATGATTCCGACAGATTGGAGATGATCGTCTGAGTGATGCTGACGTCTCCTCGGTAATCCGTGGACGCGACCCACAGGCGCAGGATGTCCGCCCCATACTTCTCGACTATCTCCTGCGGCAGAATCGCGTTGCCCATGGACTTCGACATTTTCTTGCCCTCTCCGTCGATGATAAAGCCGTGCGTCAGGACGGACTTATACGGCGCGGTCCCGCGAGTCGCGACGCTTGTCAGGAGCGATGACTGGAACCATCCCCTATGCTGATCGCTTCCCTCCAGGTACATATCGGCGGGAAAGCGGAGATCGGGCCAAACTTCGTGGTTTTCGAGAACGGCCTTATGGCTGCACCCGGAGTCGAACCACACGTCCATCGTGTCCTTCTCCTTGACGATATTGCGGCTTCCGCAGTCCCCGCATACGGCGAGGTCTCCCAGAAGGTCTTCCGGCGCGGCTTCCCACCAGTAATTGCTGCCGTTCTCCTTTATTTTCCCGGCAACCCGCCGTACCCGGTCCGGGGTAAATATCACCCGGCCGCAGTCGCGGCAGTAAAAGGCCGGTATTGGGACTCCCCATATTCTCTGTCTGCTGATGCACCAATCGGATCTGTCCCGGACCATGTTGGATATGCGATCTTTGCCCCACGACGGAAGCCACTCGACCTCCTTGTCGACGCAATCGAGCGCCTTGTCCCGGAACTTCGAGACTGCGACGAACCACTGATCTGTCGCTCGAAATATGACCGGCTTCTTGCACCTCCAGCAGTGAGGATACGAGTGCGTCAGCTTCATCCTGCCCATAAGCCGGCCGGACTCCGTCAATACGTTAAACACTGTCTTCGACGCGTCCTCTAACGACAGTCCTCCGACGAGCTCCGTGTCGGGATAGAAAAATCCCTTCGAGTCCACGGGGTTGTAGATGTCGAGTCCGTATTTCACGCCCGTCTCGAAGTCTTCGACCCCATGCCCGGGCGCTGTATGAACGCACCCTGTTCCGGTGTCGAGTGTGACGTAGTCGGCTAGAACGATGAGGATCTTTTTGTGCGGATAGAACGGGTGAATCGCCTTCATGCACTCCAAGGCCTTCCCCTTCAGCTTGAGCAGCTCGCGGCTCAGCTCTATGCCTGTCGCCTTTTCGACCTCATGTTTAAGAGCATCCGCAACGAGGTAAACCTTATTCCCGCTCTCATAGAAAGAGTAGTCATGGTCGGGATGAACCGCGATCGCGAGGCTTGCCGGAAGCGTCCAGGGAGTGGTCGTCCATATGATGGCGCTCACGTCGCGTCCCGCAAGCTGCGGGAAGTGTTCCGCGGCGTCAGGGAATGGATAAGCCACGTAAATGGATGGAGATGTCTCGTCCTCATACTCTATCTCAGCGGCAGCAAGCGCGGTTTCGCAGTCGATGCACCAGAATATAGCCTTCCTGCCCCTGTAAACGAGATCCCGCTCCACCATGTCAGCCAGTATCTCCATCTGAGCCGCCTCGTACTCGGGGCGGAGGGTAATGTAGGGGTTTCGCCAATCGCCCATGACGCCGAGCCTCATAAATTCACCGGTCTGTACGGCGACGTACTTGCGGGCGTGCGCCTCACACCTCTTGCGCAGTTCCACAGGGTTTATCGATTCGGCGGTGATCCCTGCGTCTTTCAGCACCTTATGCTCAATGGGCATCCCGTGAGTGTCGAAACCCGGCACGTATGGCGCGAAATAGCCTCTCTGCCACTTATAGCGCACAATGATATCTTTTAGAATTTTATTCAGGGCTGTTCCAATGTGGATGCTGGCGTTCGCGTAAGGAGGCCCGTCATGCAGGACAAAGGCGGGGCGATCCTTTCGCTCCGACGCTAACCTGGAGTAAACCCCTATCTTCTCCCATAAATCCAGGAAACCGGGCTCGTGTGCGGCGAGATTTGCTCGCATCGGAAAGTCTGTCTGTGGAAGGAAAAGAGTATTTTTATAATCCTTCTGCGAATTTTCCGCTGACATATGCCAACCTCCTAAACTATTTAAAGCGGTGTACGACACAGTCGTCCACCGCTGAACAATTCTGGCTCCTCGGCGAGGACTCGAACCTCGAACCTAGTGGTTAACAGCCACCCGCGCTGCCGATTGCGCCACCGAGGAATTTAGCCCAACGAGCAGTATCCTAGCACAATTCTCCAACCTGTCAAGAAGCTCACGAACCACAGGTTCGTCACGGAGAGCTCAAAACCAGACGCCAAAGTATACAAACAATCTCGTATCAATTATACTTTTTCGAGCGGCGTCCGGCGCCGCCTTGTCCAAATGGGAAAATTCACTTTTTTGGGGGCTGCGAGATGGATTATGCTGAAGAAGCGATGAAAAAGCATTATGAATGGAAGGGCAAACTCGATATCGTGCCGAAGATGGGGATAGAGACGAGGGACGACTTGTCCGTAGCATATACGCCCGGGGTCGCCGCGCCCTGTCTTGCGATAAGAGAGGACGTTTCGAAGAGCTATGATCTGACGGGAAGGTGGAACACCGTAGCCGTCATTACGGACGGCACCGCGGTGCTGGGCTTGGGCGATATAGGGCCGGAGGCCGGAATGCCGGTCATGGAGGGAAAGTGCGTGCTGTTCAAGGCGTTCGCCGGAGTGGACGCTATACCGCTCTGCATTCGATCGAAGGATCCAGACGAGATAGTCCGCACGGTCGAGCTCCTGGCTGGGAGTTTCGGAGGCATAAACCTGGAGGACATATCGGCGCCGAGGTGTTTCGAGATTGAGAGAAGGCTGAAGGAGTCCTGCGACATCCCGGTGTTCCATGACGACCAGCACGGCACGGCTGTCGTGACGCTCGCGGCGATGATAAACGCGCTCAAGATATCGGGCAGGAAGCTCGAAGGCGTCAGCATGGTGATAAGCGGCGCGGGAGCGGCGGCGGCGGCGATAGCGAAACTGCTCATGTCCATAGGCCTTGAGGACGTCACACTGTGCAACAGGTCGGGAGCGATATACGACGGCAGGGAAGGTCTGAATCCTGAACAGGCCAAGCTCGGAGCAATCACGAACCCGAAGGGAAAAAAAGGCTCGCTTGCCGACGTTATGAGAGGCGCGGACGTCTTTATCGGCGTGTCCGCGCCGGGTCTCGTAACAGGCGATATGATCCGGAGCATGGCGAAGAACCCGGTAATCCTGGCGATGGCGAATCCCGTCCCGGAGATAATGCCGGAGGAGGCTATGGAGGCCGGAGCGTCCGTCATCGGAACCGGGCGCAGCGACTTCCCGAACCAAATAAACAACGTACTGGCCTTTCCGGGAATTTTCAGGGGCGCGCTCGACGCCAGGGCAAGCGACATAAACGACGCGATGAAGATAGCGGCGGCTCGCGCAATCGCCGGGCTTATCCCTAATTCTGAGCTTTCGCCCGGTTACTTCATCCCGGCCCCGCTCGACAAGAGGGTAGCCCCGGCGGTGGCTGAGGCGGTAAAAGAGGCGGCCGTCTCAAGCGGCGTCGCAAGGATTGGCTCTTACCGAAAGAGTACGCGGCGCGGCGAGATTTGTGAAGGGCGATAACGAAGTCGTCTCGGCTATAAATAGGCTGCCGGACAACGGCGCGTAATACCAATTTTGATATTGCCGCAGTGCTATATCCCTAAAACATGATAAACTATCGCAAGCGGTTCCGCGTCGCGCGGGCCGCCCGGTCCGCGGGCCGGTGTACAGAAAGGGAGGCGGCTGGCGATAAAGCGTTTATTCAGGCGCCGTGTCGTGGTAACGGGTCTTTGGATTCTGCTGCTCATGTGTCAGGCGTCTTTTGGCTCGGACGCCGTACAGTCTGTTGTCGTGGACAGAGAGGCTTCGGGAAAGACGTTTTTAGAGGCTTGTGAACACCTCCTGGAGAACAGGCTCTGGATCTGTCTGGATTCTCTGGACGAAACGCTGCGGCTCAACACATATTTTATTGACGCGTATTACGTAAGGAGCCTCGCACTTCGAAAGATAGGGCGTTACGAGGACGCCATCAGCGCGATGTCGTCATACCTGGAAGTCCGTTATGACGATTACAGGGCGCGGATAATCCTGGACAACATGAAAAAACAGCGGGAACTCCTCGTCGGCGCTCTCTTTCCCGACGACGCCCCAAACGGCCTTTACTTTGAAAAAAAATCCACGAGCGCTTTTTTTAACATTCCTCTCTACGACAAGCTCGCGTATGCCGGCATGAGCGGACTTGGAAAGATAAGCGCCGCATACGGCGTCGTTTTCGTCTGCGATACGCGGGGAGACGGCGTATGGTTTTCAGACCGCTCCGGCAGATCGCGGGTTGGGCGTCTCGATATCGCCGAACCCGTCGCAGTAGCCCAACTCAGCCCCTCTGAGGCTCTCCTTTTTCAGAAGAGCGGCGACGTGGGCCGGCTTTCCATAGACGCCGAGTCATGGAGCGTCTCGCATGATACTATAGGCAGTCTCGGCGCCGATATGAACGTCTCTGACGGGATCGTGATCGACTCGACGCTGGCGGCCGTGACGGACAGAACCGGGCAGGCGGTGCGATTCTACAGTCTGCCGTCGCTTGACCTCACAGCGTCGTGGAGTCCGGCTGACAGTGGCCAGTCGCCGAAGATTTTCGAGCCCGTAGCCGCGTCGGCGCGCGGCCCATTTGTGGCGGTCGCCGACAGGGGCAACGGGATGGTTTACGTGCTGGATTCATATACGCTCGCAGTCCAGGATTCCTTCGGCGTCGAGCAGCCCAGAGACCTTGAATGGGGTTCAGGGGGCGAGCTGTTGGTCGTCTCAGAAAACGGGCGGCTGTATCGCAGGTTCCCGGTTGCGCCGGGCGATATCGCGCCGGATTTTGTTTCCGAAGGCATGAAAGAGGCATGGAGCGTCGCGTGGACCCCAGACGGCCCGATCGTGTCGGACGTAAGCGGCAGAATATGGTGGGACGGCGGTATCCGGCCGATAACAGGAGAGGCTTTCGGCGCGCTGAACCTTCACAGTCCCTGGATCGACGAAAGCGGGCAGGACGGCGTTCCGAAGCTCGTATTGCGCGCTTCGGCCGCGTCGACATTTCAGCGCTTCATCGAGCGCAGGACGCCTGATACTCAGGTTATATGGAAGGGCGAGACGCGCCCGTCGTCCGTGAGTACTGTGAGCGCGGCAAGCACGGGGACGGTCTTGTGTTATTCGCCGAACCCGGCTGACAATATTATGAACGCCGGCTTCAAGCGGGCGGTTAGCATTTCGGACGTAATCGGCGATATCGCGGCGGCGTCCCGCTCGGGATCGCCGCTCCCGAAGGCTCTCTTATTGGACACCAGACTGTCTGTCACGAACGAGGAGGCGGAGGCGCTTTTCGCGCTGGCCCTCCAAAACGGCATAAGGGTCGACCTTTGGGCGTTAAAGCGCCCGGCGTCCATGCTCATGGCGCGCGTTTCGCAAGCTGCGCTCGGGCAGACTTATTACTCGTCGAGGCTCGATAACGCGCCTTTGGGCGACGGCGCGGAGTGGCTGATCTCCGTGCCTCTGCCGCCGGATTACTCCACCTTCGGCTATCCTTCCGACTCCACGCTGTCTGTGGTAGGAACGGTGGACGTAATACAGTTTTCAGACTGGATACCCATTTGGCCTTCAATGCTGAAAAGGGCGCCGCAACAATAACGGGGAGGGATTTTTATGGACGCGCTGGCTCAACGCGCGCTCGCCGGTGACCCGAGGTCAATAGCGAGATTTATAAGTTTGATAGAACGAGGGGATTCAGGCTCGCGAGAGCTGATGAAGCAGATTTACCCCAAAACTGGGAGAGCCCACACGATAGGCATTACCGGAAGTCCGG
Organism: Synergistaceae bacterium; assembly: GCA_031269875.1. Lineage (GTDB taxonomy): Bacteria > Synergistota > Synergistia > Synergistales > Synergistaceae > JAIRNC01. The sequence continues at coordinate 29,296 of JAISYM010000064.1, read as the reverse complement.
GGGCAGGAAAAAGCACTCTTGTCTCGTGCCTGATAGCTGCCTTCAGGGCGGCCGGTAAGACGGTCGGCGTCATCGCCGTGGATCCGTCGAGCCCCTTCACGGGAGGCGCTGTCCTGGGAGATCGCCTGAGAATGCAGGATCACGCGCTGGATTCCGGTGTATTTATCCGCAGTATGGGGTCGAGAGGGAACCTTGGGGGGCTGAGCGGGGCGACTCACGAGGCCGCGCTGGTGTTGGACGCCTGCGGATTTGATGTCGTGCTGATCGAGACCGTGGGAGTCGGCCAGTCCGAGGTGGACGTTATCAGAGTCAGCGACACCGTCTGCCTGGTGCTGGTTCCCGGGGCCGGGGACGACGTCCAGATAATGAAGGCCGGGATAATGGAGATAGCGGATATTTTCGTGGTGAACAAGTCGGACCGCGACGGCGCCGAGAAGGTCGCTATGGATATAAAGGTGATGCTGGACCTTATAGCGAACCGCAAATGGCGCCCGCCCGTTTCGCTTGCCTCCGCGAGAGATGGCGGCGGAATCGACGCGATAATGGAAAACATCGCCGCTCACGGGAAGCATCTGGCGGAAACGGAGGAGGGGCGGTCGCGCAGGCTGTCGAAAATAAAAAATGAGGTGGAAGAAATTCTAAGGCGCGCGGTTTTCGCGCGGGTGGAGAGCGCTTGGACGTTCGAGCAGACAGAGATATTAGGCGACATAGACAGCAGGGCGACAGACCCCTACTCTGTCGCTTCATCGCTGCTCGATCGGGTGATTAACGCCAATTCTTATACAGATTTGCGATCAGAGGCTTAAAGTTAAAAGATTTTAATCAGGATAACAGTGGGAGGAAAAAATTATGAGAGTGGCGATTGGATCCGACCATGCCGGTTTTGCGCTCAAGGAGGACATGAAGCGGTTCGTTCAGTCGCTTGGGCATGAGGTCGAGGACATGGGCGTGTTTACGGGAGAACAGCCGGCTGATTACCCGGATTGGAGTAAAAAGGTTACGGACTCCATCATCCAGGGCAAGTCTGACAGGGGGATTCTTATCTGCGGAACCGGCATCGGAATGAGCATAGCAGCCAATAAAGTTCCGGGCATATACGCGGCGCTCTGCGCAAGCGAGGAGGCGGCAAAGCTCAGCAGGCTTCATAACGACGCCAATGTCCTGGTGCTGGGGGGCAGAACAACGGGAAAGGATCTCGCTGAATCCATAGCGAAGGTCTGGTTCGAGACGGAGGCCGAGGGTGGCAGGCATCTCGTCCGCCGTCAGAAGGTCGCGGACCGCGAGGCCGAGGCTCTCGATATCGGACGCGGCGGCAAGAGCGGCGGGCGCGTTGTCGTGATGTCTCACCCTCTGATACAGCACAAACTTTCCATAGTGAGGGACAAGGACACGTCCGTCAAGGATTTCAGGGACCTGGTGCAGGAGATTGCTGGGCTGATGGCCTACGAAATTTCGAGGAATCTCCCTCTGGAAGAGGTCGAGGTCGAGACGCCGATCTGCACCACAAGGGGTTTTTCAATTTCAGGCAAAAAATTGGCGGTTGTACCTGTCCTTCGCGCCGGACTCGGCATGGTGGAGGGCATTTTGAGGCTGGTCCCAAACGCTAAAGTGGGCCACATAGGTCTCTACAGGGATCCCGACAGCCTTCAGCCTGTCGATTACTACTGCAAGCTGCCGAACGACATCGGAGAGAGGGATATTTTTATCCTCGACCCGATGCTGGCGACCGGCGGTTCCGCGTCGGCCGCCATATCACACGTGAAGCGGGCCGGGGGGATACGGATATCCCTCGTCTCACTGATCGCCGCGCCGGAGGGCGTGAGCAAGGTCAGGGCGGATCATCCCGAGGTCGATATATTTACCGCCGCCCTCGACAGCCGCTTGAACGATCACGGCTACATCGTTCCCGGTCTGGGCGACGCCGGCGACAGGCTCTTTGGGACGAAATAAGGGCTGATTCCAGGGCTGATGGCAATTCTCTCAGCGATATTGAATTTTATGTGGGGCATAATCGCAACCCCAGTCTCGATGAAACTGTCGCGCACGTTCCGGCTGATGGACGTCCCGGGCGGCAGAAAACAGCACAGCGCCGTGACGCCGCGGGGCGCCGGCATCGTTCTGTGGACGGGATACCTCCTCTGGGCACTCGTCAACCCCAATCCCGGCGTCGAGGTTCCCTACGTGGCAACTGGGGCGACGCTTGTATTCTTAGTGGGATATATGGACGACATGCACCCGCTTCCGCCGATGAAGAGGCTTTTTGTGCATCTAGCGGCGGCGGCTTGGGTGATTATGCCGCTCTCTGTCCCGGCCGCGCAGAAAGTTCTCCTCTCTCTGTGGGTAGCCGGCTGTACAAGCGCCTACAACTTCGTTGACGGCATGGACGGTCTTGCGCTTTCCGTCGCGCTCGTTACCTCCTATCTCGCGTATCTGGGAGGAAATCCCTATACGTGGCTCCCGTTCTGCGGACTTATATCAGGCGTCCTGCTGTGGAACTTTCCGCACGCCAGGACATTCCTGGGGGACGGCGGAGCGACGCTGCTCGGTTACGTCTGCTCGTCTCATCTCGCGTGGGATATCTTCCCGAGATTCTTCCGAATGAACATAGCGGCGATGGCGCTGACATTGATACTCATCGGCGGCGCGCCGGTGGTCGATACGCTAGTCGCGATGATTCGCCGCATGTGGAACGGGAAATCGCCGTTTTATCCCGACAGAGGCCACATTCACCATATTTTGCTGGACCACGGGATTCGCGCGTGGCAGGTGCTTTTACTCCTGGTCACGTCGCACGGCGTCTTAGTCGGCGCGGGCTACAGGCTGATAGCCGTATTCCAGTGACGGCGGAGGGAAAAGTTTTGAATGGGCAAGCTCGAAAAATCAAAAAAATAGACGTCGTGATCGGCACGCGGCCGGAGGCGATAAAGATGGCCCCGGTCATACTCGAACTGCGCGGGAGGGAGACGTTCAGCGTGCGGGTCATCGCCACGGGGCAGCATACGGATATGCTGAGCCAGGCGCTTGGCTACTTTTCGCTTTCGGCCGACGTGAATTTAGGCATAATGAAGAATAGGCAGTCCCTCGATTACATCACGTCGTCTGTCCTTGTGGGCGTGGGAGAGCTTTTTGACAGCGATCCGCCCGACGCGGCGCTCGTTCACGGCGACACCACGACCACATTCGCCTCCGCTCTGGCGGCTTTTTACAGGCGCATACCGATCGGGCACGTGGAAGCCGGGCTTCGCAGCTTCGACATGAGCCGGCCTTTTCCAGAGGAGATGAACAGGCTCTTCGCGGATCGCTTGGCGGCGTGGCACTTCGCTCCTACCGGACAATCCCGCGAAAACCTCCTGCGCGAAGGCGCAAGAGACGAAAGCATATTCGTCACCGGCAACACCGTGGTGGACGCCCTGAACGCCGTTCTTGCCGGGCCTGCCGGCGGGGCATCCGGGGCGTTCGCGCAGAGATTGGCCGGACACCGTTTCATCCTGCTGACCGCGCACAGGAGAGAATCGTGGGGAGAGCCGCTCGTGAGGATTTGCCGCGCGCTCCTCGGTATTCTCGACCTGCATCCGGATTTGATGGCGCTCGTTCCCATGCATAAAAACCCGGAGGTACGGGATGTAATGAGAAATTTTCTGGGCGGCAGATCACGGATAATTCTCTGTGACCCGCTGGACTATCCCGATTTCGTATGGGCTATGGATAATTGCGAGCTGATTATGAGCGACAGCGGCGGGGTTCAGGAGGAAGCTACGTCACTCGGAAAACCGGCGCTGATACTGCGCGACGTTACGGAGCGCCCGGAGGCCGTCGAACAGGGCAGCTGCGTCCTGGTCGGCACAGATGGGGAACGCGCGGCCAAGGAAGCGGACGCGATACTCAGGGGCTATAACCGCGAGGAACTGATGGAGCGCCGCTTGAAGAATCCCTTCGGCGACGGTTTTGCATCGTCCAGAATAGCGGATGTCCTTTCGCGATAAAAATATATGACTATCAAGTTACCTCAAGACGCCGAGGTTTTTCTGGCGGACGCCATGAACCGATGTCCGGCACAAGTAGGAGTTGAATGCTATTGATAAGCGACAGAATGTTGATTCGGGGAGGGAGACCGCTCACGGGCCGCGTCAGGACGCAGGGGGCTAAAAACGCGGCGCTGCCGGTCATGGCCGCCGCTCTGCTCCTGAAGGGGCGCAGGCTGAGACTATCTAGAGTGCCGGACCTTCAGGACATTCATACAATGGCCGATCTGCTTCGTCACCTTGGAGCGGAAATAGAATTTAAGGGCGGCACAATGACGATTGACGTCCCCGAAGAGCTCAAATGGGAGACGCCGTCCGATCTGGTGCGCAAGATGAGGGCCTCGTCCCTCGTTTTGGGCCCTCTTGTCGCTAGATGCGGAAAGGCCGTCCTCCCACTGCCGGGAGGCTGCGCGATCGGAAGCAGGCCCATAGATTTTCACCTGAGAGCACTAACCCGAATGGGAGCGGAAATCGACCTCGAGCAGGGTTCCGTTCACGCGAGAACGGACGGCCTATCCGCCACGAGAATCAACTTTGATTTCCCGTCTGTCGGGGCGACAGAGAATATCTTGATGACAGCCGCGCTTACCGAAGGAGAGACCACCATAGAGAACGCTGCCAGGGAGCCGGAGATAGTGAACCTTGCCGAATCCCTCCGCGCGATGGGCGCGGCAATAGAGGGCGACGGGACCGGGACGATCCTGGTGAGGGGAAAGAAGTATCTGGACTCGGCTGAGGTCACGATAATCCCGGATCGCATAGAGGCCAGCACATACCTGCTGGCCGGCGTGATAACGCGCGGACACGTGAGAGTCGACGGGATCGACCCTGAGTATCTGGAGGCGCTGACCGCAAAGCTGGAGGAAGCCGGCGCGCCCGTCACGGCGTCGAGCGATTCGGTTGAGGTCGACTGCAGAGGGCTGAACTGGAACGGTGTGACGTTGAAAACGCTCCCCTATCCCGGCTTTCCAACCGATGTGCAGCCGCAGATCATGGCCGCGCTCTGTCTTGCCGACGGAACGAGCGTCATTCACGAGAGCGTGTTTGATTCCAGATATATGCATGTAGGCGAATTTCGCAGAATGGGCTGCAAGATAGACATCCAGGGCAACACTGTCGTGATCGCCGGCGTTCCAAAGGTATCGGGCGCCGAGGTGCACGCCTCCGATCTCCGCGCGGGCGCGGCGCTCATATTACTTGGGCTGGCCGCGGAGGGAGAGACGGTCGTCTGCTCGCTGAAACACGTCTGGAGGGGCTATGAGAATCTCATGGGCAAGCTGAGGTCGCTCGGCGCCGACATAGAGCTGCTTCCCGACGGAGAGTCGGGGGATAAATTCGATGGGGCAGGGGATTAACCCGGCGTTTGAAAGGATAAGGGTATTCGCGTTCGTAGGGGCCGCCGGCACGGGGAAAAGTCAGCGGGCGCAGTTTGTCGCCGACTACCTTGACGCGGATTATATAATTGACGACGGTTTGGTGATCCGTAAGACGACCATTGTCGCCGGCAAGAGCGCAAAGACCGAACGGAACCAAATCCGCGCCATCAGGCGGGCCATGTTCGATTTCGACGAACACCGCGCGTCCGTAATGGAGTTCTTCAGAAGGTCCGCGCCCTGCTCGGTGATGATAATAGCGACGTCTGACGAAATGGCGGAGAGGATAATCAAACGGCTGGACCTGCCGATGCCGGACAGGGTAGTCCACATAGAGGAGGTCGCCACCCCGGAGGAGATATCCCGGGCGCGCAAGGAGAGAAAGTCGAAGGGGCAGCACGTTATTCCAGTGTCTCACGTGCTTGTGAGGAAGAACTTCGCCGGTAAACTCGTCGGCCGTCTGCGGGTACTTTGGAAGGCAAAGGAACCTTACGAGGGAGAGAAGACGATTGTCCGCCCTCCATTCAGCTTTTATGGAGAGGTTCACATAGAGCCGGACGCTATAGAACAGCTTTGCGGGCACGTTGCCGCAAGGGTGGCGCAGGTGCCGAAGGTCATAGCGACCAGGGTCTTTTCGAGCGAAGAGGAATATCTTAAGATAGATATAGACATAAAGGTCTCGCCCGGATCCCGAAGCATCATAGCTGTGTCAGAACTGGTAAGGCAGCGGGTGGCGCGCAGTGTCCGCTACTTCACCGGCCTGGATGTGAAGGCAGTGAATATCAACGTCGTTGGAATGGAGTTCATGTAAATGAAAGAGGATGGCGCTATTTTCAGCTTGAATCCTGAGGAGAGAGAGCGGGCGCGGCTTGCGATATGGGAGGAGTGCCGCAAACGGGCAATGGCCTGCGCCGCCTGCGACCTCTCGCGTACCCGAGCGTCCGTAGTCTTGGGAGATGGCGACACGGCTTCCAGCCTCATGTTCATAGGGGAAGGCCCGGGGGCCGACGAGGATGAGCAGGGCCTTCCGTTTGTCGGCAAGGCCGGGCAGCTGCTCACGCAAATACTCAAAGCCGCTGGAATAGACAGGAAAGACGTGTACATCACGAACGTCGTAAAGTGCAGACCGCCGAATAACCGAACGCCGCTGCCGGTGGAGATGACGGCCTGCGACCCATTTTTACAGACGCAAATACAGCTGATCCGGCCCGCGATTATGGTTCTCTTGGGCGCGACGCCGACAAAATGGATACTGAAGACTACTGAGGGCATATCGAAACTGAGGGGGCGTTGGTACGACTGGAAGGGCGTCGCCGTGATGCCCATGTTTCATCCCAGCTATCTTCTGCGCTATCCTGACGGCAGAACTCCGGGCAGCCCCAAGCACCTCACGTGGCAGGACATACAGGAAGTCAAGCGGCGTTGGGACAGCGTCAGGGCGGATTCCTGATTGGAGCGTGATTAACGATCATGGGCGAGGCGCTTGAACCGTCAAAACTCCCGCGGCACATAGGCGTCGTCATGGACGGCAACGGGCGTTGGGCAAAGAAACGCGGCCTGCCGAGGGTAATTGGCCATCAGGCCGGCATGAAGGCTCTCGAACGCATCATTGACGCGGCGAAGGAAATTGGTATACGATATCTCTCGGTGTACGCTTTTTCGACCGAGAACTGGAATCGTTCGTCGAGCGAGGTTCAAGGTCTTATGGGCCTGTTCAGATATTATCTGAAGGGCAAGATGGAGCAGATGCACCGGCGCGGGGCCAGGGTGCGCTTTGCCGGAAGGTTGGACGCCTTTCCTGAGGATATATTGAAGGTAGTCGCCGGCGCCGAACAGCGGACGAAGGACAACCGCGCCATTGATGTAATATTTTGTGTCAACTACGGAGGACGGCAGGAAATTCTGGACGCCGTAACGAGGCTCATGGCGTCCGGTTACGAGGGGCCAGTGACAGAGGAATGTTTGCGGGGCTTTATGTACGCCCCGGACATCCCTGATCCGGATCTCCTCATTCGAACGGGCGGAGAGCTTAGAATGAGCAACTTCTGGCTATGGGAGGGCGCGTACAGTGAATATTATTTTTCGGATGTCCTGTGGCCGGATTTCGGAAAATCAGAGCTTGAAGGAGCGCTTGTGAGCTACGCCGGAAGGGAGCGTCGGTATGGCACTGCATAAACCGCCGTCTGGAGCGAGAGTGGACGCTGAAGGGCGCGTTTGGGTGAACAGGGACATGCTGAACCGCGTATTTGGAAGCGCGTTAGTGGGCGTGTGCATAATCGGCGGCATCCTTTACGGCGGCTGGGTATGGGATCTTGTGGCGTCCGTAGTGGCGTTATGCTCTCTCTGGGAGATATACAAACTGCTCTCCTCGAAATACAAGCTATCGCGAGGATGGGGGTTGACCGGAGCCCTTTTCATGCTCGTCACGGTCGCGATGGGATTCAGCTTTGCGCTGACGCTCTCGATATTGGCCTTCGTCGCCTTCCTGGTACTCTTTACCGAGGTAATCCGCAGGGAGAGCACCGGACAGAGCTTTGCGCTCTGGAACATGGGCGGGACGCTCTCCGGTATGGTATATGTCGTGCTGCCCTGGTGCTTTATGATACTCATCCGCTCTCAGTCAATGGGGCAGATAATCCTCCTCACGATATTTTCCTGCACATGGAGCTGCGACGTAGCCGCGTATGCCGTCGGCTCCAAATTCGGCCATACGCCCTTCTGCAGCAATGTGAGCCCGAAAAAAAGCTGGGAGGGTTTTTGGGCCGGCGTTCTGGCGAGTACGTTCTGCGGCTCCGCGATGGCGTGGTTCTTCGAGTTCCCGCCAATGCCGCTTCTGATGCTGGGCTTGCTCTGCGGGGTCGCGGGACAGCTCGGCGATCTCTGCGAATCAGTCCTGAAGCGCGAGGCGAGAGTGAAGGATTCCGGTTCCGCGATCCCGGGACACGGCGGTTTTCTGGATCGCTTCGACAGTATCCTGATAAACGCCACTCTCGCGTTCCTGATCATAGAGGTTATCGGTTAAGGGGATTCCTTTTTAAAGGTGAAGGACTCTTTTCTCCGTTTCCGCCTGAGCCGGGCCCGGGCCATACCGGCCTCGTACTCCGCTGTCTCCTCGTCTGTTTTAAGTTCGAGGCGGGGCACTCGTCTCGGGCGCCCCTCATCATCAATGGCGACGTATGTAATGTAAGCCCTGTTCGCGTGTTCGCGGACGAGCCCCAAATGCTCTATAAACGTGTCTACCCGTATCTCCATTGACGAATTGCCGACGCAAGTGATCCTGCCATCCAGAACGATTAAAGCCTTTACGTTAATAGGCTTTTCGAAGCTGAGGTAGTCGACAGAGGCCGTGGTACATTCGCCGTCGCTGTGCCTGAAGGCGACAACCGCCGCTATAATGTCTATCCACGCCATCAACTGCCCCCCAAAGAGCCTGCCGAATCGGTTGCCGTGCTGAGGCATGACGAATTGAATCTGCTCGGATCTGGAATACGCAACCGGCTTTGTCCTCTCATTCATAGAAACGTTTCTCCTCTCTATAAATCGATGCAAAGGGCGCGCGGCTGTAATACAGCAAAATCAGATTATTTCGCGTACCGCACGCTCAATGCGATCCTCGCCCGGAAGCACTGTCCTCTCCAAAATTGGGTTGAACGGAATGGGGCTATAGAGCGCGCCGACCCTTTTGATCGGCGCGCTCAAGCGATAAAACGCCTCGCTGTCGGCTATCGCGGCGGCTATTTCACCGCCAAAACCACCGAATTTAACCGCCTCATGCACGATAACGGCCCTTTGGGTCTTTTTTACGGAATTAATTATCGCGTCCAGATCGAGCGGGGAAAGCGTGCGAAGATCGAGAACTTCTATGCTCTTGCCCTCTTGCGCAAGGCGATCGGCAACGGCCATTGACATCTGAACCGTTCTGCCGTAGGTAATTATCGACAGGTCTTTCCCTTCCCTCTTAACATCAGCCGTTCCGAGCGGGATTGTGTAAGTTTCCTCTGGAACCATCCCCTTTTCGTGATAAAGGAGTTTCTGTTCCAGGAAAATTACGCAGTTATCGTCCCTTACAGCGCTTTTCAACAGGCCCTTCGCGTCGTATGGAGTTGACGGGACGACCACCTTCAAGCCCGGAACGTGGCAGTACATCTGCTCAAGCGACTGCGAGTGCTGCTCCGCCGCGCCGGTTCCGCCGCCGGAGGCCGTTCGTATCACCATCGGAACCTTCATACATCCCCCGAACATATAGCGCATCTTGGCGGCCTGGTTGATGATCTGGTCGTAGCAGACGGCCATGAAATCGGAGAACATAAGCTCCACTATCGGGCGCATTCCGGTAATGGCGGATCCCACACCCGCGCCGACGAAGGCGGTCTCCGAAATAGGCGTGTCTATCACACGATTCGGGCCAAACTCCTCGATCATACCGACTGAGACGCCGAACGCTCCCCCGTAGACGCCAATATCCTCGCCCATAAAGTAGACGTTCGGATCGGCGCGCATCTCCTCGCACATTGCCTCCATTATGGCGTTCGCGTATGTAATCTCTCTGTCCGGCATGGTCACGCCAACCATCTACGCGTATACATAATCCAGAACTCCATCTATCGGCGGATTCGGAGCGGCAATCGCGCATTCAGCCGCGGATTCTATCGTATCGGCTGAGAATTTATCGGCTCTCTCTATCTCACTCCCGGTGAAAAGCCCGCGATCGAGAAGAAAATTCGAAAAGCGAACGATCGGGTTCACGGCCTCCCAGCCGGCGATTTCCTCCTTGGAGCGATAGCGGCCGCGGTCGCTCTTAGAGTGGCCGGAAGTGCGATATGTGTGTTCCACCAAGAGGCACGGCCCATAGCGCAGCACATGCTCTCTGGCCTCTCTGGTCGTCTCGTACACAGCAAGGACATCGTTGCCGTCGCACTCGAAAGATTTTATTCCGTATCCTATCGCCCGCTTGGTCAGGTTCGTCTCCTTCGCCGCGCCGGCAAACGGGGTAGACATCCCGTAATTGTTATCTATGAGGCAGAACAGCACAGGCAGTTTCATGGCCGCCGCCAAGTTCATCGATTCGTGCACCGCACCCTGATTGGACGCGCCATCACCGAAAATGGCGACGCTTATTCTGTCGCTGATTCCCTTCAGCTTCAGCGTAATAGCCGCTCCGCAGGCCAGAGGGGCTGTCGCGCCCACTATGCCGTTCCCGCCCAGAACGCCCTTGCCGAGATCCGCCATGTGCATGGAGCCGCCGCGCCCATGACATACGCCCGTCTGCTTTCCCATCATTTCAGCCATCATGCCGTTTACGCCGCAGCCTTTGCCGATTGCCGGGATGTGCCCGCGGTGAGTAACCAGCATGTAGTCGTCCGGCGCGAGCGCCGTCGCGGTGCCTATGCCCGCGGCCTCCTCGCCTATTCCAAGGTGCGTTGTTCCGTGCATCAGTCCTTTGCCAAACAACTCGGAAACCTTTTCCTCAAACTTGCGGGCAATCATCATCTTTTCCAGCATTTCCCGCAGAAGCGCCTTATCTTTCAAAAGAGACTCATCCGCACAGACGCAGCTGCGGTTATTTAACATACATTCCAATAACGTATCCCCTCTATTCCGCCTCGTTTAACTTCCGCAGCAACCCGCCTAAAAATTCTTTCACCTCCGCGATGGACCGCATCTCGAAAACCCTCTCGATCTCCGGTGTGATTTTGGCCTTATCGACGCGTCCGATGAGGCGTTTGATCTTGCCAACCTGCGATGGGGTCATGCTCAACTCGGTTACACCCAAAGCGACCCAGACAGATAGGAGCAGTTCGTCGGAGGCCACCTCCCCGCAGATGCCCCAGGGGATGCCGGCTGAAACGGCGCTTGCCGCCACCATGCGAATCGCGCGAAGCACCGACAAGTTACAGCTGTCGTAGAGATACTGCACCCGCTCGTTCATCCTGTCCGTCGCCGTAACGTACTGAATCAGATCGTTCGAACCGATGCTGAAAAAGTCGGCCTCCTTCGCCAACTGATCCGCTAAAAACGCGGCCGCGGGCGTTTCGACCATGATCCCGACGGCAATATCTTCGTTGAATGGCAGACCATCCCCGCGCAGCGACTGTTTTGCCCGTTCGACGCACTCCTTGGCGCGCCGCAGCTCCTCCAGCGTCACGATCATCGGGAACATTATCTTGACGCCGCCATGCGCGGACGCGCGCAGTATAGCCCGCAGCTGCGCCTGAAAGACTTCCGGGCGGTCCAGACAGAGGCGTATGGCGCGATAGCCCAAGAACGGGTTGTCCTCCTTCGGTATTCCCATATACGAAAGTTGTTTGTCTCCGCCAATATCAAGCGTGCGGATGATGACCTCCTTGCCGGAAGCGCGTCTCGCTATATCGCCGTACACTTCATACTGCGCATCTTCATCAGGATAGTCGGCGCGGCCCATGTATACGAACTCCGTGCGGAAAAGCCCTACGCCGTCGCATTTCTGGGCGTCGAACGCCTTTATGCTGTCCGCGTCGCCGGTGTTGACGAGGACGTCGATATGAAAGCCATCGAGCGTCAGCGCGGGTTTGCCCGCGGAAAGAGCGTATTCGGCCTGAAGTTTTTTCTCCCTCTCGCAGTTTTCCATGAACTCTGACAATGTCGCGGCGTCCGGGTTTATTCCGACGGTTCCCGCGTATGCGTCGACGATGAGCGTCTCTTTGCCGGCCAATTCTCCAATAATGCCCCTTACGCCCACGAGCGCAGGAATACCGAGCGCCTTCGCCAGGATTACCGTATGCGACGTGACGCCGCCCCTTTCGGTTACAAATCCCCTTATCCTCGCCTTGTCAAGCTTGACCGTCTCCGCTGGAGTGAGATCCTCCGCCACTACTATCACGTCGTTTACACTGCCGGCCTCTACAGCGAAATCACCGCCGGTGCCCGAAAGACAGCCAATGAGCTCCCTGCAGACGTTCTCGATGTCGGCAGCCCTCTCCCGGAGATACTGATCGTCCATCGACTCGAACATGGCGAGCACATCCCGGCACTCCTCGTAAATGGCATACTCGATGTTAATAGATTCGGACTTAGCGCGGTCGAGAGCCTTTTTAAAGAAAGCATCGTCGCCCAGGATCATCCTGTACGCGCTGAATATTTCAGCCTCCGCCGCGCCTATATCGCGAGCTGCCCTCTCCTCCAGCTCAGCGAAATGGGCTTCACAGGCGGCCTGCGCTCTCTTGAACCGATCTTCCTCCGCGGCGTGATCAGCCGCCGCGTATCTTTCGGGCGCCTCGGAGCCACCGCGCTTCACTACGGCCGTCCCTGCCGCGTAACCCTTTGAGCCGCCTATGCCCTTCAACGTTTTCATGGCGCGTCACTCCGCAAGATCGTTGATAAAGCTCACTATCTGCCTGACTGCTTCGTTTTCGTCGTCACCTTCGGCGGTAACCTGCACGTCCGCGCCTTGGCTGATTCCCGCCGACAGAACGCCGATTATGCTCTTTGGGTCAAATTTTTTACCCGAGGCGTCCGTTATCTGGATATTACTCGAGAATTTTTTGCAAAGCGCCACAAGCTGAGCCGCTGGACGCGCGTGCAACCCGGTCTGGTTTTTAATCGTCGCGTTGGCTGTGAACATACGTAAATCCCCCTCGCTAAGTGTGTGCTGATTCATTTATCGGGTTACGGCATTTGGAAGCCTTGGATTTCCGGCTGAAGCCAGATTCATTATAGTGGGATAACAAGCCTATAGCAAGGAGAGAGTGACGCAGTCCCAATCGCCTCCGTCACGAATGACTCCGTTCCGTTGAGAAACTGGCGCACCGGATTTTTCGCGGGTCGCTGTGTCAGGGGGTCAATGAAATTTTGACCTTCCTGCCAACGGCTTTCGCGTATTTTCTAAGGCTGGTCAGGTTCCCCTTTCCGCTTTCCAGCCGCGATACCTGCACCTGAGTGGTTCCCATCTTTTCAGCCAGTTCTGTTTGAGTGAGGTTAGCCTCTTTCCTGGCTTTTATCATTTCAATAGCAAGTTCAAACTCCTCGCCGAGATCGTGAAACTCTCTTTCAAATTCAGGATTCTTCATTTGTTCTTCGAACACTTTTTTAAAGGGTATTCTCATCGCTTTCCACCTCCTTCAATCTGCTCAGCGCTATCTCTATCTCACGCGGAGGGGTTTTGTCCGTCGTTTTCGTAAAGCACCGTAAAACAATCACGACTTTTCCCGTAATGGTCACATACAATGCTCTCCCTGATTTGCCTCGAATTTCCCAAAGTTTTTCCTGAATATGTTTTATATAAGGTTCTCCCACTTCTTCCAGACCCATTTGTTCAATCAGCTGGACGATTCACGCTATTTTTGCCTGGGCGTCTCTGGAAAGTGCCAGATATTCTTCATATACTTTTTCATCCAGAAAATCTACTGTCCAGCCACTCAACCGGCATCGCTACCTTTCAAAACGATTATATCTTTTTTGATATAAAACAGCAAGGGACGCGCATGTACTAGCGCTTAAAGATAAAAAGCGGCGGAGCGGAAAAAAAGCGGTTTGGAGTGGGTATACGACACCAAATTTGACTCATCGAGGCAGGCGGCTTTTTCCAGGTGTTCTGCGCGACAAGCGGCCTCGATTATGCTACGCTGTTTCCCGCGTATCTCGACAAGATCGATTACGCCGCCATAATCTATCAGGCCTAAAGGGTTAAGCGTTGGAGCCAGTTTGGACAACCGCTCAGCCACACCCAAAACAGCCGATTGATCGCGAATTGCTATCAATCGGGGTTGAGCGCTTGTGAGCAAAATCCAGCGCGCTTGGAAAGATAATCGGGAGGCGATTTTTGTGAAAATCCTGCATGTTTTGCGCTCATACCAAATTGCAATCAAAGGCGCGTTAATCATGTTTCCGGACAACGTGCCGGCGCGGTTTAAAATCTTCACCCTTCAGACCTTTGATTTCAAAATGGTATCACTCATTCGCGGCGGTGTTTTCGTTCTGACGGCGGCGCTCTTTTGCGTGTCGCTTTGCGAAGACGTTTGGGCGGCTTCATCCGGACATGCGGCGGGTGAGTACACCGTGACCGCGGAAGTCCTGCCGATAATGATCGCGCCGGGGGCGAAATACACGATCACGGACGGCGAAGTGGAATACAGCGAAAACGTCTGGGGCGTCGTGGTATACGGCAACCGGCTGGAGCTAAGGCCGAGCGGACTGAAGGGTTGGAGCGGGCTGCTGTCTCCGGAGGACGGCGCGGTTTTGGGTTATGTGGAAACCTCCGGCGTGGAAAAATTTCCGGAATACGACAAGACAGAAGTACGGTATTACATGGCGGCGAAGGATTCTCCGGAGCTGGTTCTGCTTCCGGGTGGAAAAGGCAAAAAGAATAATCTCTCCTCCTACGGCTACAGGCTTTTGAAGGGCGAAGTCGTTCCGTCCGAGGGCGAAATCGGCGAAATTCTGCTTTTGGGCTTCGAGACCGACTACACGACGGGCGACGGAGGAATAGGCGGGCGTTACGTCTGGGGCAGGAAGAAAGATTTTATCGCCTTATACTCCTACGAGCCCGACAATGGCAGACTCGATCCCAAACGCCTTCCCTCTGATGTGAGGAAAGGACCCGAACGGGAAACCGGCGGCGACGGGGGCGTTTTGAAAATCCCAGCGGGTCTCCTCGGCCGGATATCGAAACGCGGGTTCGCCATAGACCCCGCGCCGGTGATCCGCGAATATCTCGCAGTGGACGACATGGCGGACTCTTACAACGAAACAGGCGACTATGAGGTCGATTTCATCACGACTGACATCTTCCTGCACTCGTTTCATCTATTGTTCGACCACACGCTCCAGAAGCTCGAACGCATCTACCTGGCGTCCGCTCTGGAATCCGGGTTGAAAAACGCCATGATCGAGCTCGAAAAAATGAAAAGCGGCCTTCCTGACGGCGCGATGACTTCTTATGAAACGGCCCGCGATATGTTTTCCGTCGCCCATGCCTTGCTTACCGGCGACTCGAACGGGCTTTCCTCCGCGGCCGCCGAGGAACTGCGCCGCGTCTTGGAGGCTGGGGAGTCCGCCAAGTCCGGTTTGACGGGACAGCCCATCGACTACACGGCCTTCAAGCCGCGAGGACACTATACGCTCACTCCTAAATTTGAACGGTATTTCTGCGCGATGGGCTATATCGGCTCCGCGGAGCTGCCCCTGTTCGACGCGAAAACCCGCCGGCCAATCACCCGAAACGTGAGGACGGCGGCGCTGATTTCCCTGGTTCTGGACGCGCTGGGGAAAAGCTGGGAGGCGTTCGAGGAGCCCATCGGCTTCCTCGTCGGGGTTCCGAACTCGGGGAGCCCGCAAATGTTCCGCGCGCTCGTGCGAAAGCATATCGGAGAACCGGGGGAGGCCAAAGGCTATAAAAATCTCTCCGACGGGGCGAAGATTTCGTCTCTCGCGGAGGATATCGCCTCCGCGATAAAAGGCCCGGCGATTCAAGCGGGCGTCGGAATCGATAAAGAGGATTCCGACTTCGAGAACAGGCTTCCCGTATTCCGAATCTCCGGCAAGCGCTTTACCTGGGACGCCTATGCCATGAACAGGCTCACTTCGCCGAGGGTCGGCACTGACGAACTCCCCAGAAACATTCCGGAGGGGACGGACGTTATGGCCGTACTGGGCTCCGGCACCGCTGACGAATACGCGCGGAAAAACGACTCGGTGAAAGGCTACCGGAAGAATCTCGACGCGTTGAGGGCCGAAACGCCCAAGTATCTGTCGAAAGAGAACACCGTCTACTCGAAATGGCTGTCCGCTTTCGCGGCGGGCTTCAAGCTCTCCGGTTCGGATCAGTTTTTTTACAACGATCCTTCGTGGGGCTGGAAGAAAGTGAATACCCACCTCGCCTCATGGGCGGAGCTGAAACACGATACCATCCTCTACGCCGAGCAGAGCGCGGCAGAGATGGGCGCCGGAGGCGATCTCTACGCGGGGCGCTTCGCCCCGCCCAATCCGAGAGGCTGCGTGGAACCTGACCCGCAGGTTTTTGACGCCCTGCTGGCGGCCGTTGAAGAGCTGAGGGTTTTCGTCAGAAAATACGCGATGGAACCGCCGCTCAGTGACGAGGACGATTTTTACACGAGCTCCGACAATTACGGGAATAAGCTGGACCTGTTCGCGCAGCTTCTCACCTCCGCCCGGGATATCGCACAAAAAGAGGTAAGCGGTGCCGAGCTTACGCCAGAAGATTACAAGGAGATAAAAACGCTCGCAAGAAGTTTTCGCGGGAATATCCTCCTGCCCGGCACGGGGGAATTTTTCGGCGATAACGTGTACGAGCAGCTCAAGATGGCTCTGGTCGCAGATGTCGCCACGAACGGATGGGACAAGACCGCGCTCGAGGCGGCGACAGGGACGCCGCGCAAAATCTACGTATTCGTGAACGACAAATCCGGCGGAGCGCGGCTCGCGCGAGGATACGTCTACTCGTACTACGAGTTCGAGCGCCCACTCTCCGACGGCAGGATGACAGACGAGGAGTGGAAAAAGATCGTCTACGACAAAGATCGCGCGAATGAATTGGAGGAACTCCGCCCGGACTGGTACAGAGAGCTTGAGAAGTAAACGAAATAAAAGCCTGTTCGCGTTTACGTCTCTCGCGGCGTTCGTCATCTACTGCGCAGAAAAATAATGGAGCTGACGAAACCGGACGACGTGATCATTTTGAGCATGGACCTGTCGCACTACAAAACGCCGGAGGCGATGGCCTCGGAGGACGAGCGGACGCTTGAAGTCCTGCGCGAAATGAAGCCGCTCGAAACAGGGACGCTGGACGTTGACGCCCGCCGCGCCGCCGCTCTCGTTTTATACCTTTTCAAGGACATGGGCGCGAGCACGGGCGAGGTGTCAGAACGCTCGGATTCCTCCGCGATCCTGGGCCGCAGAGTTGAATCCGGAACCAGTTACGCGACGGTGACATATTCAAAAAAGTTCAGTGATTTCAATACTCAATAGAGATGAGGAGAATTATTCAGCGTTTCCTTATCTCCCGAAAAAAATGAGCATTCCCAAGAGGAACTTGACGAGTTCCGGATCCCTGTTCCAAATATCAAACCTGTTCCACATGAGACATTCAATTCCGGCGCTCATCAGTTCCTCGCCATGCTCTTTGCCAAGATACCGCCAGACGAAACCAGATCTGAACTTCTCACGCGTTCCGTAAAAGTAAAGGTTCGTTATGCGGCTTAAATGCCTGAGTTTTTTCCCCTCCGTCCTTCTCCCGTAAAACTCCAGCTTCAATTTACGATCCGGCGCCGCGAAAGGCTTGTCCTCGTACGCGTGGACAAGCTCGTGGAGAGACGTCTTCAAGTTGTTTGTCCTTATGGCGCCGGCACGATATTCCCCTCTCGTCGATCTCCTGACCGCTATACCCTGTTTGCGATTAAGATAGACTATCCACCCTAACCAGCGCCTTGGCAAAAACTCCGAAGCTTCGGTCAGCATCTTCTTCGCGCTGCCGTCCGTTCCAAAATCGCGAAGATCCAGCGGCACACCGCCGAAAGGAACGACTTTTGAGAGCTCTCCCGTGATGACGCGCGGCATTCTATCGGCAAAAAACGTCATGGCATACGCGCTTTCACGCGTCACAGCACCCAGGAGATGGCGATACGCAGGCTCGCCGAGAGCGATTATCCCCTCTGTACTCACCCAAATCCCGTCATGGCACTCGACATCCCTCGTGCCGGGAGACGCGCCGCGCCGCGCGATGAGCCCGCTCAAAATCCCCCTGGTCTCGCCAACCCAATCGCCGGACTGGACCTCAGATCGTGCCGGATTCGCGTATGACACTATACAGACAGCTAAAAAGAACGCCGCGGAAATTTCCTTTATCGGCACGCCGCTCACTATCCACACAGATTTCACGCCCATACCCCCATCGCTAGCTTTATAACAACATACACACAGTTTATTATACAAAAGGTAGTGACAAAATAACTTGTAATCCTTATAATGTCACGATAATAAATTGGGGCGCTAAACTAATAATACAAAAACGCTGTGCGCGGACAGTGAAAATGTCACGTTTCATAAGCGCGGCGTATTTGGGGGAGAGTATCGCGATGAACGTCAATTTTTCTTTTCGCCTGTTGATTCGCGGCATTTACGGCAATAACGCAAATTGCGGCGGCTGCGGCGTTCCGGCCAGATCTGACGGACACACCGCTGGACAACCGTCTTTTAGCGGTTTGCGCCTGTGCTCAAAAATTTTGGTGTTGACGGCGCTCAATTTTATCATCCTCGCCCATTCTCTCTGCCGTCCGTCCTTGGCCGAAGCGAGCGACCACCTTCGTCCGCTCGCAAATCTGCATTTCGATACGAACGCGCCGAGGACTGAAACGGCCGATATGTCAGAAGAGAGATACGAAGCTAGGATGCTGTCGCTAAGGGAAAAAGTGGAGATGCTGTACGAACGCCTGTATTTGTCCGCCGGCCCGCGCGCGCGTGAGCCCCTTGCCGCGGCGCAGGCCGCTTGGCTGGATATGGCCGGAAAGTATGACCGCGTGCTGAGGCGCTCGTTGAACGCGGCGGTAAAAGTTTTTTATGGGGACAAGGACAAGGAGCGCATCACCAATATATTCATGGACAACACTTTATCTATCTACGAACAGAGGGCTATGGACCTTTCAAGGTGGATTGACGGAGACGCCCCCACGGGCGCGCAAATGAAGCCCGGGAAAAGTCTCCAGGAGTGGAAATCGGCCATTCGGGACAAAGGCGCTCATGTCGAATACGTCATGGCCGAGCGTTATCGAATGGATGAACACGCGTCGCGGATGGCCTGGGAAAAATTCTGTGACGCTCAGGAGAGCTTCCTCAGCGCATTTCACGGCGACGGGAGCGCGGTTCGCGCGGAACTTTGGCTTATGCATAACAGGCTTATGAACCTGACGACGCTCCAAGAGCAAGGCGCGATCTTTTTTCACACGGAACGGGAGGAATAACGAAGCGCTTTACGCCTTACCCGTCGAGGAGGTGGTTTTCGGCGATGCGGGCAAGTCTGCGGCGTAGGTATCGTATCCCGCCCGCCGGGAGTGTCCCGGCAACGATTCAGAAAGGTTATTTTTCATCTCTGTCATTCGAGGAGGAGTTATTGGTGAGGAAGGCATTGTGCACTGCTGTAGTGATCTGTATGGCCCTGCTGCTCGCCGGCCCGGCGTCAGCCGCTGATTCCCTTGAGGGCTTGAAAACGCCGGCTGAACTGAGCAATTGGGAGCGCACGACTTCCAGCCAGGAAGTGCTTGACTTCTGCGCTGAGGTCGCGAGGAAAAGCGGGGGGAGGGTACGGCTCGAATACTTGACGAGAACAGTGCAGGGACGTCTCCAGCCGCTGCTCGTCATAGGCAATCCCGCGCCCGCGGACCCGAAAAGTGTGCCCGCGGACAAGGCGGTAGCTCTTGTCAATTGCAACATCCACTCCGGAGAGGTGGAGGGCAAGGAGTCCATGCTTATTTTTGCCCGAGAGGCCGCGCAGGGGAAGCATGACGATCTCCTCAAGGATCTCGTCATACTCTTAAATCCCAATATGAGCCCTGACGGCAACGACAACCTCGGGACGTGGCGCAGAAATACCCAATTCACGCCGAAGCTGGTCGGAACTCGTGACAACGGGCAGGGATACAACATCAACCGCGACATGACCAAGCTGGACGCGTACGAAGCGCGCGCTATGGTCGAAGTGATGAACAAGTGGGATCCCGTGATATTTATCGACGCGCACGCTACAAACGGTTCTTACATGCGCCATGCCGTTACCTACAACTGGGGGCTGCACCCTAATACCGATCCCGACATCATGGCGTACAACAGGGACGAGTTCTCCAGGAAAGCCATAGGATCTGATTCTTACCTGTTTAAAACGCTCGGCTCCAAAGCGGTGCCTTACGGAAACTGGGGCAAGAATTACAGTGACATCGTAGCCGAGGGCTGGTGGACTTTCGAGGACTATCCCCGTTACACCACCAACTACGCCGGCCTGCGCAACCGCCTGGCACTGCTTCTCGAAGTCTACTCTTATGACGATTTCAAAACAAGGGTCGACACTCAATACGCGTGTGTCTATGGAGCCTTGCAAACAGTGGCCGCCGACAAGGTTAAAATAAAGAGCCTGATTGCCCAGGCCGACGCGCGTTCGCTGGCAAGGGCCGCAAATGGAATTCCGGCGAGCGACGCGATAGCCCTCGATTCGGAAATGGTTCCCCTGGACGATGTCGACAACGGCCATCTTCTCGTTGACAGCTATAAAACAGGGGATGACGGAACGATACACCCGGTAATCACGCGCGATTCGGAAGGTTTCCCTCTGAAGATCGAGTTCCCCGACGGAGAGGAGACGTTTGACACGCTCTACTACGGCAAGTTCGTCCCAAAGGGCACAGAACCTATGGGGGCGCTGTATGTACTCAGGCCGGGCTGCGACGTTGCCCTTGACAGGCTCCTGAGACATGGAATCGAGGTCAAAAGACTTACACAAGATGTCCATGTCAATACCTTCAAGTGGTTTCAAATAGAGCAGATGGACAAATCGGGCACAAGGACAACGCCTTACGAGGGACATTACAGGAATAGCATCGCCGGGAATTGGATCATCTCCAATGACCTCACTTTACCCGCAAACGGCCTCGTAGTCTCCACCGCCCAGAAAAACGGCGCTCTTGCCGCCCTTCTCCTCGAACCGGAGTGCGTCGACGGATTTGCGACGTGGAACATCTTGGACAACCAGATATACAACGAGAGTTCGCGCTACGACAGGTTCCGCGCGAGTGTGAGCGACGCAGGGGGACGGGCTGTCCTGATGCCTGTCTGGAAGCTTGACTCATACGACGCCATCCCGAGCTCGTCTATGGAAACAGTCGAAGGATTGCCTCACGACGATACCTTGCCTCAGCCGGTTGGGGCGGGTAGCGGCAGTTCCGGAGGCGGAGGCGGGGGCTGCGCGGCGGGATTTGCCATACCCGCGTTCTTTGCCGCCTTTGCCGCGCTCGCGTTTTCAATTTCGCGCAAACGGGGGACAAAAGGCCGGTAAAAAGCCGGTCTGCCTATAAACACAATCGGACAGGAAGCCCTTCGTTATTCGAGGGGCTTCGTTTTTTCGCGCGTCATCGCTTTGCGTATGTGTTATACTTCGGTCGTACTTATACCTTTTGGAATATCGGAGCGCAAACGCGATTTTAGGGGGCATAACTATGAAATTGAACGAATTCAAACTGGAGCGGCTTTTCTCCCGCTTAAGGCCGGGAGCCAAATACGTGCTGAGCCCGTCGTCGTGCGAAAGTTGTTCTATGCGCGAAATACTCGATTTGGCGGACGCCGAATGCAAGACATTGTGGGAAAAACTGGATCTTGGCTACAACGATTACCGAGGGCATATCAAACTGCGCGAGGCGATAACCGGACGATACAGGAGCCTTGGGACGGACGACATATTGGTGGTGACGCCTGAAGAGGGCCTTTTCATAGCGTTTAATGTCCTGCTCGCCCCCGGTGACGAGGTCATAGCGATACAGCCTACGCTTCCATCGATGCACGAGATACCCAGAGCGATAGGATGCTCCGTTATACCGTGGCCGCTGGAACCGACAGACTGGGGATGGCGTCTCGACATCGATTTCCTGAGCAGGACCATAACCCCCAGGACAAAGCTGATAACGCTCAATATACCGAACAATCCTACCGGCTATATGCCGGTGCTTGCGGATATTCAGCGCATAGCCAATATCGCGGAAAAAACCGGCGCCTGGATTTTGTGCGAGGAGACGTATCGCGGCATGGAACACGACCCCGGCGGCGATCTGCCGTCGATGGCCGATATCTACCCCCGCGCTGTCGCTCTGGGCGGTGTCAACAAAATCGGCTTGGCCGGCTCCCGCATCGGCTGGCTGGCCTCGCGAAACCGCGGCATGATAGCGGAGTTTTTTGGGTTCAAGGATTACACGACGCTCTGTCCCAGCGCCCCGTCAGAAATCTTGGCGCTGATAGCCATGAGAAACTTCAATCACTTTGCCGACCGCAATCGCAAAATAATACTGGAGAACGTCGGCCTCGCGGAAGGCTATTTCAACTCTAAGCCGGAGTGGTTCGGCTGGGCGCGGCCTAATGGCGGGTCGACGGCTTTTCCCAATCTGAAATATCCGTACAAAGTGAGCGATCTTTGCGACCAGGCGGCGGCGGACGCAAGCTTATTGATAATACCGGACAGGATATTCTCCATCAATCAAAACAGATTCCGCATAGGTTTTGGCAGGCGGAACTTCGGACAGGCGCTCGCGATGTTCTCCGGCTTCATGGACAAATTCGCGGCAAATGGCCGCGCGCCGGTCGGACAGGGCGGACAGAGAAACCCGGTTTAGGTTTACATCCCGGCCATAACGCTGCGAAAACGCCTGTAACTCACACGGGGAACGTCCAAACATTCCCCGCGTGAGTTATCGGAAACCCGTTTTAACGCTTCACCCTTCATGCCTTTGATTTCAAATTGGTATGAAAAGGAGTTCATTTTATTGGTTTTTTTTGCGAGACGGATATGCCGGCAGACGCCAGCTTTTTTTCGACTATTTTGATCTCTTTTTGAGATAAAAGGCCCTTGGCCCGCGCCTGTTTGTACTCACTCAGCATCTGGGCGCGCCACTCCACTCCCAAAAGCTTTGGAGCAAGCCGGACCGCTTTGTCGGCCATGTGTTCGAAATAGCTCTGCGTCGTTGCCCAAGAACCCAATCTGCCCTTTTGCAGAGAGGAAAAATAACCCCACATTGTATCAGAATTTTTAGCGGCGAGCGGATAATCGCGCACAATCTTCGCCCTGTAGTCCTGAAGGAATTCGCCGAGCGAGCTGTAGACCCTGAAGTAGGAGTAACGATAGACCTCCCGCCCCTTTACCTCCTCGCGCGAAGACTTCTTTATAGAGGGCCGCCCCGATTTGCGCCAATTTTTATCGGCTTTGATTCCGGCGCCGTTCCGCGCGCTTTTCCAGAGATAGGAAGTCCAGAAGCCCGTTTCATGGGCGCTTTGACAGGTGGCGGCGAAGGCATTTATTCCATTTACGGCAAGCGCGTTCTTATAAAACTCCTCCGCCGATACCGCAAAGGAGGGAGAAGAATAAAGCAGGGCGGAAAGGAAGATCAGTTGCGCTAAAACCGCCGAGGCGGCCCATTTTGCTTTTCGCCCGAAAACCATGCTAACCGATCAGCCTCACGATGTCCTTCCAGGTTACGAAGGCAATCAGCGCCAGCAGCATGGCAAAACCAACGATGTGAATGCGATTCTCCCACGCCTCAGGGAATTTACGCCTGAAGATCATCTCTCCGAACAAAAAGACCAAGCGGCCTCCATCGAGCGCCGGGAGCGGAAGCAGGTTCATCAACCCGAGGTTGAGGTTTATCACCGACAGGAACATCATAAACGTCCAGAACCCCTCTCGCGCGTAGTTGCCGGCCATTACGGCAATGCCAACAGGCCCCGCAACCTCCGCCTGAAGCCTGCCCGTAACCATTTGCCAGAGCGAGCTGAGTATTTCAACACTCATACGCCAGCAGTAATCGAGACCGTTTACGAGCGCTTTAGCTGGAGAGTACCTGACGCGCGCCGGCTGAACGCCCCAGAGCCTCGCCTTCGCATCTTCGCTGTAGGGAACCTTTCCCGTAAGCGTCATCTCCTTACCGCCGCGTTCGATGACGACCTCCACGTCGTCCCCCTCAATTTTTGCGAGGGTCGATCTTATCTCGCTCCACTCGTTTATCTTCTGTCCGTTGATGGATATCACCCTGTCGCCCGGAACGGCGCCCATCTGAGCAGCCGGGTAACCGTCCATCAGGACGCCCACCACGGGGGACTTGAGATCCAGTACGCCGTGAGAGGCAAGAAGCACAGAGGTAAGCAGCCACGCAAGCACTATGTTCGCTAACGCGCCGCCGGCGATGATGATAAATCGCTCCCACGCCCGCTTTATCGGGAAAGCCCTTGACGGATCAGGTTCGTCCTCCGGCAGCGGTTCGTCCTCCATGCCTTCCAACCGTACAAACCCGCCGATCGGGAAGGCCCTGAGGGACCACAGCACGCCGTTCTTCTTCTTCGAATAGAGGCGAGGTCCCATGCCGAACGCAAACTCGTGCACCTGAACGCCGCGCCAGACGGCCGCCAGATAATGTCCTCCCTCGTGTATTATCACGCAAATTCCTATTACCAAAAGAAAAGCTAATAGACTTACCAACACTTTTCATATCCTCCGTCGAGACAAGATTTACAGTTTTACGCAGCCCACAATCACATATTACCACAAACAGCCTGAGAACGCAGTGAACTTTTTTATATGCTTTTTTATATGTTCTCCGGCAGGCGCTTCCTGTTCGGACGCCATTTTTTGTCCTTGACGGCCAGTGATGCCGGGAAAATCGCGCGCCGCCCGAAATACCCGTTAATCTCGTCCGCCGCTCTGGAAAACCGCTCCAGCTTCGAGCGTCTCTCGCTGGCGTCTTCACTGAACAGCTCGCGCTGGCGGAACCTCGCGTCGGAGAAATCGCGCAGCGTCACGCCGCCCTGCGTGTATCCGAGGCCGGGGCGATATATTTTGTCGATCGACGATTTCACGGCGCCTATCAGCTCACTGTCGCTTTGTGCCGGGCTATCGAAATAAATGTCCGTTGTAATGTAACCGCACTCCCCGTGGTGGCGGTAGCCGTAACGGAGAAAAACCGATACGCCCCCGGCCGCCAGATGGTTTTGCCGCAGTTGGCGCGCGGCCTTCACTACGTTGTCTATCATGGCCAGACTCACGTCCCCTAACGATTCGAGGACATTCCCCCACGTGCGCGATACCTGTATGGACTTCGGGGCGGCGGTCTCCGCCGCGATCGGCATGCAGGGCTGGCCCTTCAGTTCGAGCTGAGTCATAAGCCCCCTGACCGTAAAGCGCTTTTTCACCCACACCGGGTCTCTATCCACAAAATGCCCCGCGTTGAAAATTCCGTGCCGGTTCAATTGTTCAGCCGTCTTGCGCCCTATCCCCCATATATCCCTCACTTCTGTGGCGTCGAGCATATCTCTTGCGTTGCCGCCAGTTATTTGCCGCACACCGGACGCGTCTTTTTTTGCCATGTCAGTGGCGAGCTTCGACAGGGTTTTGGTGGCGGCCACACCTATGGACACCGGTATCCCGATCCACCTCTCAATTGTCGCGCGTATGCCTGAAACGTATTCAAGCGGATCTTTCGCCGCGGCCGGGAGGCTGAAGAAAGCCTCGTCTATGGAGTACTCCTCCATCTCGCCTGTGAAGCGCGATAACAGTCTCATTACTTTCTCCGATATCTCCTTGTACATCACGAGGCTGCCGGAGCAGACCACAACGCCCTTTTTCCTGAGCAGGCCCTGTATTTGAAAGTACGGCTGCCCCATTGGAATGCCCATCGCTTTGACTTCATCCGAGCGCGAGACGACGCAGCCGTCGTTGCTGGAGAGCACCACGACGGGGCGGCATCTCAGCTCCGGACGGTAAAGCCTCTCGCAGGACACGAAGAAATTGTTGCAGTCGCACAGCGCGAGCATGTCATTACCCCTCCTGTATAAACCAGATAACCTTGCCCCACGCGTTTCCCGCCAAAACAGCCCGCTTTACCACACCGGCTTTGAATCCACTGTCCGTTCGGACAACCGCCATATCCCCCTCGCCCGGGATTTGCGATCTGTCCACCACGAGATAACGGATCTTGCCGCCCGGCGCGGCTGTTTTGACGATGTGCGTGGACAGAGGCTCCCTCACGATGATCTTAGCGATGCCGATAAGATAATCCCTCGAGTCGATATACTTGTGTCTGTCGAAATCCGTATAACTGCTGCCGAACGGCATTTCCTCCACCTCGCGATACCCGTTAAATTTTGCTTGCCTCATTTTGCTTCGTGATGTATTATATACAAAGATAGAGGTGCGATTTGAGACGCATTATAGACTCATATAGCTCCATGTCAAGGGGGTATGAACTTAAATGGAGTCATCGGAAACGCGGCACATCGCCGAAGCCGGGCGGCGGATAAAGCGCTATAGGACTTCGCGTAACCTCACCCAGCAGCGGTTGGCCGATTCCATCGGCACGAGCCGAGGATACTTAGCGGAGATAGAAAGGGGAGTAAAGGAGCCTTCTTTCAATTTTCTGCGTAAGCTGCTCGGAACCACCGGCCTGTCCAGCGAATGGGTACTGCGCGGGGAAGGCGCTATGTTCCGCGAAACAGAGGGGAGGAAAGGGGCTGAACGCAGAGACATAGAGGCGCTCTTCGACGCCGGACTCGAAAAGCTGGACTGCGGGCTGTACGCTCTGGGAGACAAAATATACGTGCCGCTATCAAGCGTCATGGCTTGCTGCGGCGCCGGGTTCGAAATATACGAGAACTACAACATCGGAGAAGCCATAGCGGTAAGCCTGAAGGCCGCCGGGGTACTGCGGCGCGGCGCGCTCCCCTACGCCGTAAAGACCGAAGGCCGAAGCATGGAGGGCTACGGCATAAAGGAGGGCAGCACGGTGATAGTCAACCCGGCAGAGGACGTTTATTCGGGCTGCGTCGCGCTCGTCATCTACGGCGACAGGGCAAGCATCAAAAAGGTGTACGACACGCCAGACGGAAAGGATCTCTTGGCATCCGGCGGCCAGAAGCTCCACGTCACCCGCGAGGATCTGTCTGAGGATTGGGGGCCAAGAATATGCGGGCGCGTGATGATCGTAATCGCGCCGCCGGACGACGGGATATAGGCATAGCCAAGAAGAAAATACGCGCCGGTAAGCGGCGCCTGAATGCCCTTGCCTAGCCGCGCGGGAGCGCCGCGAAAACGATCAGGACTAACAGTTCCCCCAACACGGCTGAAGCGCCAAGGACGTCGCCGTTTGTCCCGCCGAGATTTTTGTTCGCCCACAGGGCCAGGCCAAACGAGGCAAGGCTCACGAGCGGAATGCCGATGATCCATACGAGGGGAGCGATCGGGAACAAGAGGCAGGTAACGATAAACGCGAGGAAGAGGTCGTATCCGTCGAAGTTTCTCACTATATCAAGCCCCATCCCCCCGGGCCACGGATATTTTCCCCAAAAGGCCGTCACGGCAAGAGCGAATCGCGCGATGCCGCCGGCCGTTGCCGCCGCGAAAAGCCACAGCATGGGATCGATATCGGCGAGCAAAGCCGCGCGGATTGCGATCGCCAAGACTATCCCGGCGACTCCGAAGCTTCCGACGCGGCTGTCCTTCATCACCGCGAGCATCGCGTCCCCGCGTCTGCCGGAACCAAACCCATCCCACAGGTCGCCCCAGCCGTCAAGGTGCAGACTCCACCCCAACAGGACATAAAGACCGCAAGCTATCCATGCCGACGCGGCCGCCGGCGCCGCAAAGGTCAGAAACCAGGCCGGCAGCGCGGCGATAAACCCGAACGCCGCGCCCGCGGCCGGCAGCGCCGCTATGTCGCGCGCGGCAGGCAAGCGCCGGGACGCGACGAGAGACGCGGGCAGAGGGATTCTCGTCACGAGCAGCCAGACGGAGACAAAGCTGCGCCAAACCCCCTCCTGAAACGCCGGCTCTTTAGCCTCCGCTTCAAGCCGCACGAAGTATTCGGATATTTTGCGGGCGTTCAAGGTCTTTTCAGCCATAACGGCAGCCCGGCGACCATCAGCGCGACCTCGTCGGAGAGGCCGGCGGCAATTTGGTTCGCTCGCCCCTGCGTGTCGCGGAACCTGCGCCCGAGGAGGTACGGCGGCACGAGGCCCAAACCTGTCTCGTTGCTCACGGCTATGAGCCTTTTACCCGCGGCGCCGGCCCTGGAAAATATTTTCTCCACGGACGCCAATATCAACCGTTCCGCGGCGTTCCACGCCGCCTCGTCGGATCCTTCGGACTCCGGCTGAGCCAGGAGCATCCTGGAGAGGTACATAGTCAGGCAATCCAGCAGGAGAGTCCCCTCCATGCCGGCAATATCGTCCTCCAATGAGGCGATATCGCCCTCCCAAGTATGCCAGTTCGAAGGGCGGCGGTTTCTGTGAGTCTCTATTCTCGCCTCCATCTCCGAATCCTTCGAGTCCGCTGTCGCAATATAGGTGACGACCGGGCACTCTCTTGCCAGGGACTCCGCGAAAGAGCTCTTTCCGCTGCGCGCCCCCCCCAATATGAGAGTAATCAATAACGCTCACTCCAATCCCAAAAAACTAGTCCCTGTATGATAACATAAGTCAGCGAGCGAGGCCGGGTTCCCGGGCCCGGCCTCGCTCAATTCGAGAAGAGTTATGGAGGTGCTTCAGACATCGTCGGAAGGCGACGTGGAAGCCAAACAAAAAATTAATGGGGGAAGCCGCGCGGCTCCCCCCCAAATATATTATCTAGGAAGACGGTTACGCCCGCGCGCTGTCGTCAACTACAACCTCGAACCAGGTCTCCTGACTTACGGTCATCCTACTCCCGCGCCTTCCCATCCTAAAATCTCCAAGGGCAGTGGCATTTGCGGTTTCGTCCCGATCACAGTGGCGGGGCCATTTCGGATTTTCACCGAATTCCCTATTGTTCATTGTTCGAGGACTTACCCTATTAAGTTTCGACTATCTTACGTCATGCTCGACTATTTGTCTATAGGAAAAGTTGATTTACCCTTAAAGACTTTCAAATGCTCGAATGCAAAAGTAATTGTAAGTCGGCAATGTTGATATTTCCGATAGCACCGATTTTCCCTGGCGGAACGGCCTCTTTCGCCTCACGAATCATCAACCCTTCCGGGTGTGTCCTGGCCTTCGCAATCTGCTCGCGCAATGAAGCAACGGCGGCATCTCGATTTTCTTCCCCGGCGTCATGCCAATCATGCCCCATATCAAACAACCTCCCCGTAAGCAAGAGGCGGTGACATTATGCCGTTGAACCCTGCTGCTCGACACTCCGCCGCA
>JAISYM010000008.1 GCA_031269875.1 Synergistaceae bacterium | reverse complement strand
TGTGCGGCGTAAAAGAGCAGTTCCGCCTCGGAACTTCCGGCCGGGACTATTTTCGTCACGCTGAAGACGCCCTTCGTTAATGTGCCTGTCTTATCGAACACGACAGCGCCAACCTTGCTCAGCGCCTCCAGGTAGTTACTGCCTTTGACGAGAATGCCGCGTCTCGACGCTCCTCCGATACCTCCGAAAAACCCCAATGGAATGGATATGACGAGCGCGCAGGGGCAGGAGACGACAAGAAACACCAGCGCGCGCCGGATCCACTCGGAGTGACTCGCGCCCGGCAGAAACAGCGGCGGTATGACCGCGAGGGCGATAGAGACGAATACCACGGCAGGCGTGTAGTATCTGGCGAACTTTGTGATGAAATTCTCCATAGGGGCTTTTTTCGAGCCGGCGTTCTGCACCAGGTCGAGTATCTTAGACACGGTAGACTCCCCGAACTCTTTAGCGACCTCTATTGTCAGCAGCCCGCTCTTGTTGATGGAGCCGGACATGACCGCGCTGCCGGGCTCTACGTCACGCGGAAGGGATTCGCCGGTCAGGGCGGACGTGTCCAGGGCGGAACGGCCGTCTGCAACAACTCCGTCCAACGGAACCTTTTCGCCAGGCTTGACGACGATAAGCTCGCCTACCCCAACCTCCTCGGGCGACACTCTGCGCAGATCCGCGCCGCATTTTAGGTTCGCGAAATCAGGGCGGATATCCATCAGCGCGGATATGGATTTACGGGAGCGATTGACGGCCATCCGCTGGAAAGCTTCCCCGACCTGATAGAACAGCATGACGGCCACACCCTCGGCATATTCGCCGATAGCGAACGCCCCGAGCGTGGCGACGCTCATCAGAAAATTCTCGTCGAACAACTGGCCTTTGGCGATGTTTTTCAAAGACCTCAGCACGACATCCCCTCCGACAAGCAGGTACGCCGCGATGAAAACGGTCAAATCCAAGGGGGCGTCGAATTTGAAATACATCCCGGCAAAGAAAAGCGCTGCCCCCGCGCAAAGCGCCGCATTTGACAACCGGCGCTTCAGGTCGACGCGCGACGTGTCCGCGCCATGTCTTTCGCTGAAGGAAATTTCGATGCCGGGGTCGATTTCCCTTGCTATATCCGACGCCTGCCTCAGCAGGAAGGGAAGTTTTGTCTTATCTTCGGCCTCGATGCGCATTCTTTGAGCGGTGAAATCAACGACCGCCGCGCTGACTCCCTGTAGCGTCTTCACTTGTTCCTCGATTTTTTGCGCGTGTTCGGCGCCGGATAAATTCGCGAGGTAGAGGGTTTTTTCTCCGGGAATGACCGGGAAAACTTCCTCCACTTCAATCGCCGATTCATGCCGCTTGGCTATGACGGCGATCTGGGCCGCTACGTCATCCGGCCCGCCGCCGGCAAGTTCGACGGTGAGTTTCTGCGAGCTGAAATCTATCACGGCGCTCGTCACGCCGTCCAATTTGCTCAAACTCCTCTGTATTTTCCCCGCGCATACGGGGCAGCAGAGGTTAATGAGCCTGAAATCTTTCTTTGTCATGGCGGCTTCCATGTTCTTCGTCCTCCCTGATATTACAGCAAGCTAAATCGCCTTGACGACGATATCCTCGTCGACTTCGGAGGCGATATCCGCAAGCTCCCGAAAAATTTCCGTCTCGTCGCGATCGAACTCGATGGTGATGCGTTTTGACGAAAAATCCACCGTTGATCTTTTGACGCCCTCGACTTGAGCCGTCATGTCCTCTATCTCCGTGGCGCAGTTTGGGCAGCAAAGCCCCTCGAGCGCATAGTTTTTTACCATAGCCATTTTCCCTTTCTCCCTTCGCATTTGGTTGAATGATTGAGGATTCTTTCAACTTTCATAACAAAAAAATTATCTCTCGCGGACGTGCAACAGGCCCTGCTCGAAAATATTGCCTATGTGACTGTCGTCAAGAGAGTAAAAGACCGTCTTGCCATCCTTCCGCCGCTTGACCAGGCGCGTCTGCCGGAGCGCGCGAAGCTGGTGCGAGATGGCGGATTTCGTCATGTCAAGAAGAACCGCTATATCGCACACGCACATCTCGGAGTGCTGCAGCGCCGAGAGAATCCTTACCCGCGTCGAATCCCCGAACACCTTGAACAGATCCGCCAGATCCATTAAAAGTTCTTCGTCGGGCATTTTGGAACGTACTTCCGCCACCACATCCTCATGGATGATATCGCAGTCGCACCTATCAGAATCGGATGTGGTCTTTCTCACAATGCTTCCTCCCTTAAAACGATTGAGCATGTGATCAACTATACATATTTTTTCTGAATCTGTCAATAGGCACACAGGCCCTTGTGCCGCAAAGCCCCATTCGCGCTTCATCACTTGGAAGGATTGCGAAGCGCCCCGGCCGTTATCCCAGGGTCTTTAGCAACCTCACCGACCTTCTTCGGGCTCGCTTAACTCAGCTTCACCGCGTTCTTCTTAAACTCCCCGTCAAATTTCCTCCTGATCTCCAACATTTTGACAGATACCTCCGTTCCTCCTTTGAACTACCGCTTAGTTATCTGTCCGAAAATTTAACGTATTCCCGTAGGTAAAACTTGAGAATTTATCATGGACGCGCAATCCTCGCTGACATCAGGGGGTGGTTGCCAGTCAGCCTTATGTCCAGCGCGCCGGGCGGGATGGTTTTTTCCGAGTAAAGCCCATGCCAGTCGCTGCCTCCGGTGAGAAACAAACCGTATTTACCGGCCGCCGCTTTTACCGCGTCCTGCCGCTCCGGGGTCTGCGTATGGTGCCAGCATTCAATGCCGTTAAGCCCGGAAGAGACGAGAGTTGGCAGATATTCCATAGAATCGTATTGAAAGGGGTGTGCCAGGACAGCGAACCCGCCTGTCTCTTTGATCAGCCGGACCGCGTCCATTGCGGGCATGTAATCGCTCTTCACGACGGCGATCCCATCCGGGCCATACAGTCTGTCGTACAGATCGCCGTAGATGGTCGGCGTGTAGCCGCGATCGGCCAGCGCGTGCATGGTATGCTGCCGGTGCAGAATACCGCCCTCTCCTATATAAAGCGACACGTCGTCCTCATCTATCGGATACCCGGCCGCGCGAACCCGTTCCAGCGCCAGAAGGTTCGCGCGATGCCGCGCGCCGAGATACGGCCTGCACGCGTCAGTCAGGGTAAGCGCGTCCTCGACGAGGTATCCGAGGATATGTACTTTGCGGCCTGTGTTCGGGTTGAAGGCGGATATCTCCACCCCGGGCAATACGCGCAGATTTTGCCTCTCGCCCTCGGCCGTCACGGCGCGCATATTCGCCATTGTGTCGTGATCTGTTATGGATATGGCGTCAAGCCCTATCAATTTCGCGAGTTTCACTATCTGCTGGATGCGCATGGAACCGTCTGACCAGGAACTGTGAAGATGCAGATCGACCTTTATATCTTTCATAAGAACAGCTCCCTATCTATTTCGCAGTACTCGCCGAGGGTCATCTCGTAGCGCGCGTCGGACAGGCATGTCAGGGCGTCGCGGTCATGGAAAACGCCCAGCATCGCCGTACCATCTTCCTTGAGCGCCAGGATCATGTTCATTATCCTCTCCTTATAACCTCTGTCCAGCGAGGCGGTTGGTTCGTCCAGGAGCAGGAGGCGGGGCTTTGTGATCACGGCGCGGAGGATGTTGAGGCGCTGTTTTTCGCCGCCGCTGAACGTGGAGGGATACATATCCCAAAGAGCCTTGCCGATACCGACGCTTGACAGCATCTCCGAAGCGCGGTCCATAGCCTCCGCCGCGTCGCCTCCGCGCGTTATGAGCGGTTCAATCAGCGTATCCAGCGCGGAAACGCGAGGCATTGCGTGGAAAAACTGTGAAACGTAGCCGATTTCGTTCCGGCGAAGGGAAAGAATCACCCAGTCGTCCGCCTCGGCGAGATTTACGGTTCCACCATTTCGATCGAGGTAGAGAATTTCACCTTCCGTGGGCAGATATGTCCGGTAAACGCATTTGAGCAGCGAGGATTTGCCTGCGCCGGACGGGCCTGTGATTGCCAAAAGCGATGACGCTCCGACTTCGAAGGAGACGTTGCCGAAGCTGGGGATTTTTTTGCCCTCGCAGATAAACATCGTGAAGTCCTTCCGCAGGTTCTTCACAGCCAGCATGGATTTCCCCCCTATCCGACTCTGTATTCGATTTGCATCGTCGTACGCCCGTCTATGAAGCATTTGCAGATCACCGGGCGGTCCTGTATCTTCCTCACCACGAGAAGATCGGCTTTTTTCCCTGCCTCCACAGAACCGAACTCGTCCGCTATGCCCATCGCCGCAGCCGGGTTCAGCGTTAACATGCGTACCGCCTGCGGCAAGGTCAAAACGCGCTCGGCCTCAAGTTTGAAAACAGAGTGAAGAAGTGAGGGCGGGTAATAATCGGAGCACAATATATCCGCGCAGCCGCCGCGTATGGCGTCAATCGCCGAGATATTGCCGGAATGGCTCTTTCCCAGCATCACGTTTGGCGCGCCAATCACAACCAGTATGCCTTCGTCGTGCGCGTTGCGGGCTACTTCCATTTCAACCGGGAACTCTGAAATGCGGATGCCGTACTCGTTTTTCATCAGTGCCAGCTTTTCAAGTGTGTCATCGTCGTGGGACGCTAGGGGGATTCCGCGTTCATGGGCTATCGAGGCCAACTGTTTGAGCATAGAGTGGGCCGCGACAGGTTTGTTCCTGCACTCCGCCAAAAACTTATCCGCGTCTTTGCCGCCGAAATTATCCGGCGCTTCGCCCGATCGTGCGTAAATCTCAAGGTCACGGTACTGACCCTGCCCCGGAGTATGGTCCATAAAAGAAAGTTCGTGAACGAGGCCGCTTTCGAGCATCTCTTTGAGATAACCGAAGATGCCAAGGTTGTCTATCTCATAACGCGCGTGGAAGCGATGACGGATCAGGTGGCAGCCGTTATGAAAATCCTGTATCAGCCCAACGAGCCGTTCCAGGTTTTCGCTTTTGCGGAAGCTGTATTTTTCTTGCGTTCCGTTCCCGTTCATCAGCGAAAGCGAGTGATAAATGGTCGTGATCCCATTTCCCAAGAGCTGCTTTTCCGCCTCCCTGATGCCTGTCTCAAAATCCATCAGGCTCGTCGGACGTGGTTGTATCACGCCCTCGATATAATCCGAGTGAATATCTATGAAGCCGGGCATTATGTAGCCGCCCCTCGCGTCGAACCATAACGTTTCGTCATCGCCCTTGCCGCAGTCGTTCAGTGAATCCATCGGCTGGACGGAGAGTATCCTGTCATCGCGGGTTACAACGGAAGAATGCGGCAGAAGGTCATCCGGCGTCACCACCGTGCCGTTAAAAATACATTTTTTCATCTGGCCCTCCTTGGGAGCGCTGATTTATTGTTAGTTTCATAGAGGTTAAAGACTCAAACCCCGCCGGAATACGCACACTAAAACGCTTAAGGAAAGGCTGATTAATGAGCCTAAACAAAATTTTGCCGTTCAAGAAGCCTGACGCCGCAAGGGTTTAAATCTTCACCCGTTAGACATCTAACAATAAATCAGCCTTTTCTTAAAAATCGTTTCGATCATTTAACCGGCGCTTCCCTATAACAGCGAATTGACCAACGTCTGCGTGTAGACGTGTTGAGGGTCTTCCATTATCTGGTCCGTGACACCCTGTTCGACTATGCGCCCGTCCAGCATGACGACCGTGCGGTCTGCCAACAGCCGCACCACCGCGAGGTCATGGCTGACTATGATCATCGTCACGCCAAATTCCCTCTGGACGCGCTTTATGAGGTCGAGAACCCTGGCCTGTACGGAGAGGTCCAGCCCCGTGCTCACCTCGTCCAGCAGAAGGATCGGCGGGTTGTTGGCGACGGCCTTGGCTATTTGCACCCGCTGCTGCATACCGCCGGAAAAATTTCGCGGCGGCTCCTTCACCCGGTTTATCGGTATTTCGATGTGCGTTAGCAGGCTGTTTGTCCGCCCCATCATGGACGCCACGCTGCGGTTCCCGGCGGCGATGAGCTTTTCAGCCACGTTGGCGCTCGAGGAGTACGGCATCCGCAAACCAGAATGAGGGTTCTGATAGACCATGCCGAGCAGGTGGTCTCGGATATGTTTTCGCTTCCGCGGGTTGACCTTGAATACGTCCTCCTCCCCTCCCCGGTAACTTTTGAGGTAATACGATCCCGATACGGTCTCAGTGTCCAGATAGAGCGCGCGCATCAGGGTTGATTTGCCGGAGCCCGATTCGCCCACGATGCCCAGTATCTCTCCCTCGCGGACGCGCAGGGAAATATCCCTCGCCGCCCAGATGCTGCCGCAATCGGGACAGCGGTTTCTCTGAAACGAGTCCGGGTTTCGGGTGCAGCGGGCGCAGGCGTCCCCGTGGCGCACGACAAGGCCTTCGAGGCTCAGCGCAAAAGGTTCATTCATGGGAGGCGGCCCTCCTTCGTTTTTCACAGTAGCCGCTGTCAGAGCATTGGAACAGCCTGTCCCCGGACGCCGAATCGAAGAACTCGTCCATGTATACGTCCCGCGCGCCGCACAGATGGCAAACCCTCCCCGACATATCCTCTACCCGAAAGGGATGATCCTCGAAACAGAGCGAGCGCACGTCGGTGTAGGGCGGCAGCGCGTAGATTTTTTTCTCCCTGCCCGCCCCAAACAGGCAGAGCGTTTCGCTCATGTGCAGCTTTGGGTTGTCGAAGCGCGGTATCGGCGAGGGCGCCATGATATACCGTCCCTCGACCATCACGGGGTAATCCGCCCCCAGTTCGATTTCCCCGACCCTGACGATGTTTTCGTAAAGTGCCAGCCACATTATGGCGTAATCCATCTCAGCGTGCATTTTTTTGGTGACCGATTCCAGCTCCTCAGTCATTCGCAACGGTTCAGGCAAGGGTACCTGAAGGACGAGTATCTGATCATTGCGCATGGGTATTTCCGGGATTCTGTGACGGGACTGTATCAGCGTCGCGGCCTCAGAGTCAGTGGTGGTTCGGACGCCGGTACACGCCATCACGAAATTGCGGATGGAAATGGCGTTGACGCTGTCGTCGCTGCCCTGATCCATCACCTTGAGGACATCGCCGTCGCCTATAATGGCGAGAGTCACTTGGATGCCGCCTGTGCCCCAGCCCCGCCCGATTGGAAGTTCGCGGGAGCCGAACGGCACCTGGTAACCCGGGATGGCCACGGCTTTCAAGAGCGCCCTGCGAATGGCCCTCTTCGAACCCTCATCGAGGAACGCGAAATTAAAGTCCTTCATTGCAGCCATCTCTTCGTGCACCGCGAACCCTGTCCAGTTTGGACTGGAAAGTGACGTAATGCGGCAATTTGAGGTGCGACACGAAACCATTCATCTCCAGACAGTCACCGTGCAGCAGCACAAATTCCTGATTGCTTAAAATTCCTTCACCCGATTCGAGGAAGTAGTCGAGGATCGACATGGCTATGGCCTTGTTGTCGTTGCGCCCTAAAACCATGCCGTAACCGATTCCTAGCCCGAGGGAGTTACCCGAGACATCGGCTTTGTCGCCCTGTCCCGCGCCAAGCGCGAGGAGAGGGTCGTCCTCCTCCTGCCGTTTCGTCTCCGCGGTTTCCTCGGGAAAGATGGATTCCACTTCAGTGACCAGTATTTCACCGGCGCACAGCGTCTCGCCCTCCAGGAGCGGGTGAGGGATCAGCACCTCCAGCGCGCCCGTGCGCAATTCCCCGACTGTCGGGTGGGTTGGCCCGAAGCCGCGTATCCCGGCATAGGCAAGCGCGGATATAAATCCAGTATCCGCGCGCGCAAGGGTTTGCAGACGTGACGATCGCGGCGCGGGGAATGTGATAGGGCGCTGCGTGATGTCGTTCGGCTCATCGTCGCGCTCCTCCATTGCTATGAGTCCCTCGTCTTTCAGCTCTTGAGAGACGCGCCCCGCGAAGATGGGGGGTCCGGGCTCAGCCTGGGTTTGGCAAGCCTTCCATTTTTCGCGTATCGACGCGATTTCGAGAGGAGTCTCCTGTGCCAGACCGAAGTTCAGCAGCCGGTGCGTATAATCGTAGGTCGCGCCCAAAAACTGGCCGCCAGGAATATCTTTGAAAGCGGCTGATATTCTGCGGTTGATGACCATGCCGGCGCCGTCGAGCGGCAGACTCCGATACGCTCTGGACAGCGTGGAGCGATACGCTCTCAGCAGGAACACAGCCTCATCCGCGGCGCCCTGCGATTGCTTCAGGGCTAAAGCGGCGTAACGCGGCGCGTAAAAACCCGCCTCGCTCATCACGCGATCGACGAGCAGGCTCATCCTGCGTTCGATCGCCTCCAACTCGACGTCGCAATCCCCATCTGTGCGATATTTCTCAAGCAGCATGATTGACGCCTCTACCGCTTCGCGTCCGCCCTTGACCGCTACATAGCCCACCGTATGGCCACCTTTCTTGTAACGGAGAGTATCTCTCCCCCGTCGCGAAAAAAAACCAGCTCGACGCCGCAGGGATATTCGTACCCCTGTTCGTCGCGGGCTTCAAGCCAAGCCCGCTCGGCGGTGGAGAACGGCACGTCCCGGCCTTCCGGCGGGATACCGGGGCCGCGCAAGGTCGCGTTTGCCCCGGGCCTGCCTCCGGTTCCGGCAATTATCATCGCGGAATCGTGAGGATCCTCGTCGCTTCCGGGTTTTACGCTCCTCAAAATTTCGCCCGGGTCTGCCGGTTCCGGTAAAAAGACGAAATCGGCGCGATCGAGAGACGCGAGGGAGCTTCCGGTCAGGAAGCAAATCTCGTCCGCGACATCCGGATCGCCGTTCCAATAAAACCCGGTTTCGTTGTCGAGCAGTGTAATCGCGGGGGCCAGCCACCGTCCGCACCGCTTGAACTGGCCCTCGTAACGCGCGATGCCGGCCTGGCGTCCTGGGTTTGCGAGAGAGTCGAGCAGCAGACGAAACACGGCCTGCGCTCCCATTACCATGTCAAAATCGTGTTTTGCCCTCATAATTCTTTGCCCTCCATTATATGGAAGCGAACTTGTGTCGATCGGACGTCGGACGCGCGTCCGGCGGCTTCCGCCGCGCGGGTTGCGTCCAACTCCATAAGTTCCGCCTCCACTGCTTCAAACCCGGGGAAATTTCCGGTATGGGCGGCGTCCAGCACGGCTGCCGATAGAGTCTTCCCCATGTCGTCCCCGAGTTGTACCGACGCTCCGCGCACCCCGTCTATTTCCACCACGCAATGGGCTGCCAGGGCTTCGCCCAGATAAAACCGGCTCCCTTTTACGGGCTCGCGGATCATCAGCAGGATCATGGTTTTCTCGGGTTTTTTGAGCAGCAGGATATCTCTGCCTGAAGCCGCTCTTTTCGCGAGCTCATCCAGACGAGCCGGGTCCGTGAATACTGAGACGCGGCTCAAAGTCATCTTGTCCATCACATTTTTACCTTCCGTTTGATCTGAGTGGTCAGAAGTTCCGTGGCCAAGGCGAAGGCGAAAACGACCGAGACGGCCAGCCCCGCCCTTCCGAATTTATAGCTGCTCATAGCGGCGAGTATGGTGTAGCCCACGCCTCCGGCGCCAACCATGCCGAGGATTGAGGCCTCGATGTAGTTTGTTTCAAAACGCAGCGATGTCCACGCCAGGATGCCGGACAGCGACGCGGGAAGCACCGCGTTGAAAAATATCTGAATCCGATTCGCGCCTGTGGCGGTAACGGCCTCTATCGTCTCCTCCGGCACCTCCTCGAAGAGCTGTGAAAACACCTTCCCAAAGAAAGCGAAACAATGAAAACCGAGGCCGACGACGCCTGACGCCATTCCAAAACCCATTGACGCCAGCACAAGCAAAACCCACACCGGGGTCGGGACGGCTCGTATGAAGGCGTAGACGCACTTTAAAATCACCGACAGTGGTTTCCACGGCGTAATGTTGCTTGCCGACAGCGCTCCCGCCGCGATGCCCAGGATAAGACCGTAAATGAGCGCCAGTATCGAAACCGCCACCGTTTCAGCCAGAGTAAGCAGAGTGAGGGGGAACCGTTCGGTCGAGAAGTGGAGCATCTCCCAAAAAACGCCGCCCAACCTTGGGACGCGGCCGGCGAGTTTACCCCAGTCCAAATCCAAGAGCGACATCGATATCACCGTCAAAATGAACGAACTGTACAAAAATACGCGAATCGGGCGTTCGTGCCTCGCGTCTCTTATCGGTATTTTTTTTGCTTTCAGGCACTCCTTCAACGACAGCGAAATTCCATCTTCGTTTTTTTCGGCCGCCAGTTCCGGCGCCGCGTTGTTCGCGTTCAAGACACGCTCGCCTCCTGACGTAAAATAATCATAGGATAACCCTCCTCAAGTAATCTGTGAGCAGGTTGGCGCCGATGATGATTGCCGCTACTGCTATTATTGCGGTAGAGGCCGCCCCGTAGTTGTACTGTTTGATATATCCGGTCATCAAAAGGCCTATGCCGCCAGCGCCCACCATTCCGAGGATCGTGGACGCCCTGATATTGAGTTCGAGACAATAGAGGAACCACGCGATAAAGCTGGGCATAGCGGCCGGCACGATGGCCTGGGTTATCACTGGGAGCATCCCCGCCCCTGTGGCTTCAAGCGCTTCGATATTCTCCCCGGCGATCTCGTCCAGCGTCTCTATGAAGTATCTAGTCAGCTCGCCAACCGTTGAAATGACGAGAGAAACTACCCCAACGGCGGTGCCGATTCCGAAGGCGGCCACCAGGATGAACGCCCAGACGAGAACAGGTATGTTGCGGAGCAGCGAGGCGAATCCACGGACTAACGCACCTACGAGCCGAAAGCGGCAAATGGCCGGAGTTCCCAAAAAACCAAGGATCAAAGACAGCACCGCGGAAACGCCCGTAGCGCCTATGGCCATATACAGCGTCTGTTTTACCGCTGTGAACAAAGCTCCCAACCTTTGTATGCGCGGCGGGATGAAATCCGTGAAGATGAAGTTCCAAAATTCACCCTGCGCAAGCAGGGCGTCGATGGGATTGAATTTTGTAAACGCAGTGGAGATGACAAACAAGGCGAAAAGCACGTATAAAAACGTCCGCGCCGCGCGCCTGCTCTCCACGGAGGCGAGTATTATCCTTTCATGAGATGGCTTTGCGTCAGATAGCCGCGACATCCTCAAATACCTTTGATCATCAGTTGATCCATCGGTTTGCCGTACACCCGTTCGACCATTTGTTCCGACAAATTCGCGGTAGGCCCGTCATAAACGACTTCCCCGCCGTTCATGCCGATGATGCGATCCGTATATTTGGCCGCCGCCTCGACTTGATGCAGATTTACGAGGCACGCTATTTCACGCTCCTTGCAAACATTCCTTATGAGTTCCATGATGACCTGCGCGCGGGCGGGGTCGAGCGACGCTATAGGCTCGTCGCACAGCAGAATCGACGGTTGCTGCATCAACGCTCGAACGACTCCGACGCGCTGCTTCTGTCCGCCGGAAAGTTTATCGGCGCGGTGGTAGAGAAATTCCCCAAGCTCGCTCTGCTCCAGTATTTTGACGGCCTGCCTCTTATCCTCCTCGGAATAAAGGCCCAGTACCCCCCTGAGCGTACTCATGTACCCCAGGCGGCCATGCATTACGTTTTGCATCACAGTGAGGCGGCCGACCAGATTGTAGTGCTGGAATACCATCCCAATCCTGCGGCGGAGCTGGCGCACTTTGGATGCGGGTACACCGGTTATCTCCTCCCCGCCTATCAGGATATGCCCGGCCGAGGGCTCGACAAGGCGGTTGATGCAGCGGAGCAGCGTGGATTTCCCCGCGCCTGACGGCCCGATTACGCCGACCATCTCGCCTTTAGTCACAGAGAAGGTGACATCTTTCACGGCAGGTTTGCGCGCGCTGCGATATGTTTTTTTAAGACCGCCCACTTCCAGGATATTCCGCAATGGATAAACCACCTCTCGCTCAGCCCGGGAGAGCTTTCGCGAAAGACCGCGCGATACCTCCCGAGCCGCTGTTGCCTTTCTTGCCATTATTTCGGCATGACTTTCTCCATCAAGTCGCGCACGTAGTCGTAATTGCCGTCGTCGGCTTCGATATATGAGGGTTTCTGTTCCGGCGCCAGCCCATGCATAAACTGAAAATAGTCGTCGTTCTTGTAGTTCAGGAAAAATTTCTTTATGGCCTCTTTCAGATCGCCTGGCAAGTCGCCGCGCATAGCCATCGGAGAGGCCGGGATCCGCGGCGATTCATGGATGACAGTCACATCGCCTTTACCCAAACGTCCTGCCGCAGTCTCTATGTCGAGGATGTCCGACGCTATGGGAGCGGCGTCGATATCGCCGTTTAAGACCGCCTGAAGCCCGTTTTGGTGCTTGCCTGAATAGCTGACGGATGAGAAAAACGCCCCGTTGGTGTGAAAATCTTCGTTATTCTTAGAAGGGAACGCGTTCATCAATTCCAAGGTAGGGACATAGTTGCCGGACGTGGACGCCGGGTCTACAAACGCGAAGGTCT
The DNA here is from genome assembly GCA_031269875.1 of Synergistaceae bacterium. Taxonomy (GTDB): domain Bacteria; phylum Synergistota; class Synergistia; order Synergistales; family Synergistaceae; genus JAIRNC01. The sequence continues at coordinate 5,843 of JAISYM010000008.1, read as the reverse complement.
TGCCGCGCAGGTCTTTGAGGCCTTTGATGGGGCTGCCTTTCTTGACTATTATTTTTGACGTGTAACCCGCGAGGTTTTTGTCTCCATTCGGGACCGCCATTACGAAAGCCTCAGCGCCGGAACGCTCGGCAGCCTGCACGTATGATACCGGCCCAAACGCGGCCACGTCGGCGTGCTTGGTTCGCATAGCCTCCACGACGGCGTTGTAGTCAGCCGCGTTTATCTCGGTGACTTTTATGCCGAGATGATCTCCAAGCTCCTTCTGCATCAGCCCCCGATACTCCGCGAACTCCTCACTGCCCTCATTCGGCAGGTAGCAGATAACTATCTCTTTCACCGTGTCCTTGTAAGAAGCCGCACCGGCGGTTCCTGTCATTAGACAGCAAAGAAGCGCGATTGCGGTTATCGCCGCGGTCATTTTTCGCACATTTCTCATTGAAAACCCTCCTCGTAGAAGATAATTTTTCAGCAAGGACGCTATTTCGCGCCCAGCATGTTCATACTGCTCCAACTGATCGAGCGCGACTTTGAACTGGGGAGTCGCTTTGTAGAGGACCTGAATCTCAGGCAGGGCTACAACGCCTCGCGCTTAACATGACTGCAACCGGAATCACTGGAATGGAATGCCAAATGTTTTCTTCATAATGCACCTCCTTCATTCGGCAAACGTATTCTTTAAACCGTATGTTCTGAGTATAAAGAGCGCACGTAAAAACATGATTACACTTATGTGAATTTTTTGTTACGCGATTTTGGTTTTGGCATGATCCATGCCGATATAACGGAACCCAGTGGCAATACGCCTCGTGGCAGTTGTACAAAAGCCGCAAGGTCGGGTTTCTGACGGGGAATTACCCCGCTGAAAGACCGGAGGGACATGATGGGAGGATTATCCAAATAAGGTTCGGGCGGAACCGGGATTTCGAATTATTCCCAAAAGTAAACTCTGTTGCCCTGGTGAGTTTATGCTACAATGCCTCTCTTGACGTGATAATCGGGAGGGATTTATTTTGGCGGAGGCGGAATACGATGTGATCGGAAGAGAGGCGTGGGAGAAACATGAGCTGGCGTGGCTCTCCCCTTGGGCGTGCCCGTCGGCAAAGAGCAGAGGCAGAGCCAGGGAAGAGAGTCTCTGTCCGCTGCGCACGGCCTTTCAGCGCGACCGCGACAGAATAATCCACAGCAAGTCCTTTCGCCGGCTGAAGCATAAGACACAGGTTCTTTCCCTTCCCGAGAGTGACCACACCAGGACGCGCCTGACCCACACCCTGGAGGTCGCGCAGATCGCCCGCACCATCTCACGGGCGCTCCGCCTGAACGAGGATTTGACAGAAGCTATCGCCTTGGGCCACGATCTTGGGCATACCCCGTTCGGACATACGGGCGAGCGCGTCCTGCGAAAACTTTCGATAAAGTGCGGGCTCCCCGGCTTTCACCACGCCGAGCAGAGCCTCCGCGTCGTGGATGTGCTGGAACGCGACGGCGCCGGTCTCAACCTTACGTGGGAGGTTCGCATGGGCATCATACAGCACTCGAAGGGTCAGGTCGACGTGCGGGACGGATTTAACCTCGAATCGCCGTCCTCGACCGAGGCGTGGGTTGTGCGCGTCTCAGACTCGATAGCCTACCTCAATCACGACCTGGACGACGCCCTGGGAGCGAAATTTGTCGCCTCCGGTGACGTGCCTCGCGATATTCTGCGCGTCTTGGGAGAGTCGCACGGCTCACGGATTGACGCCCTCGTCAGAGACGTGGTGTCTCACAGCAAGGAGGGGCGGGTGGAGTTCAGCGAGCCGTTTCTGGAGCAGATAGAGAACCTGCGGAATTTCCTTTACGTATCCGTTTACTCGCACGAGTCGGTAAAAAAAGAGGAACCGAAGGTTGCGAGGGTCATCGAAACGCTGTTCGAACAAGCGACTAACGAGGACGGCCTCGAACCGCGCGAGGCCGCCGACTGGATTTCAGGCATGACAGACCGTTACGCCATCGAACTGTTCCGCAGAATCGCGGAGCCGCACGCGTAAAAACAGGGTAAAGATTTATACCCTCACCTGATATTGTACTGATCGAGCAGGTCCTGATACCGCTTCTCTATATCTGACGCGGGAGACGGATCGTTTCTGTACGGCTCGTATTCCATATTGGGCAGCGGCGCCATCTGCTCTTCGAGCGGCGGCGGGATTGTCGGGAATATCTCCTCTACAGCCACGCTGTCCTCCGTCCTCAAGGCGGCAAGTTGATATTTATCGCGTATCAAGGCGTCCTCCGGCGTCAGCATCAGCTGAGGGGCGTTCGGGTCGCTCTGTGCCTTGAGGATGTCGCCCCCGTGCCACGGACAGTACGTCTCCGGGGCTTGTCCTACCGCTATCATTATGTTGGCCTTCTGCGGGCAGGATTTCGTCGCCAGAAATCCGGTAGCGCGGCAAATCGTAACGGATTCGACGCCGACACCCGGCGGAATCTTGAACTCCTTAGGCGTGCCCAGTGTCTGTACCGCCTGCGTCACGAACTCCTTCCACACCGGCGCGGCGACTGTGCCGCCGAACGCGCGGCCCAGGGACTTGTGGTTGTCGTTGCCCACGTAAACCACCACGACGAGGTCGGGGACACCTCCGACAAACCACACGTCCGTCCAGTCGTTCGTGGTGCCCGTCTTTCCGAATACCTGATAGCCCTCGACCCTCGCCCTGGTGCCCGTTCCCCAGCTCACCGCCTGCATCAGCAGTGACCGCATCGTTACCGCCGTCTCAGGGGAGAGCGCGTTCCCAAGGTCCGGCCCGTTTCGCTCCAGGGAGTTTCCGTTGCTGTCGAGGATTTCCTTGACGCTGAACGGCACAATCCTGTATCCGTTGTTCGCGAACACGCTGAATGCCGCGCCCATCTCCAAGGGCGTCAGACTGCTCGATCCCAGCGCGATCGACAAGTCCTCCGGGAGGTACGGGGTCGTGATGCCCATATTGCGGGCCTGTTCACGGATGGCCGGCACGCCGACCACCTGAGCTACCCGCACAGCGACCGTGTTGATCGACTGAGCGAGTGCGGCCGTGAGCGTCATTTCACCCCTATAAGAAACGTCGCTGTTCTTGGGCGACCAGCCGTTGGCGAAGTGCAGCGGAGCGTCAAAGGCGTGGTCAACCGGCCTGTAGCCGTTTTCCAGCGCTGTGGCGTATACTATGGGCTTGAATGCGGAACCGGGCTGTCTGTACGCCTGAGTCGCCCTGTTAAACTTGCTCTCGTCGAAATTTCTGCCCCCGACCAAGGCCAGTATCTCCCCCGTGTTCGGGTCGAGCGCCACAAGCGCTCCCTCGAACTTCATCTTTGAAATGACTTCCTCCGCTTGACGCTGAAGGTCCAGGTCGATAGTCGTTTGCACGCGGAGACCTCCGCGATATATCTTTTCCCGTCCGTACTTGGGCAGCAGGTGCTTGAAAAGTACGTGCGACACAAAGTAAGGGGCGTCCTCCATGACGAAGCTCGCCTTTGCCTCCGCTTTCCTCGCGTAAGTCAGTTCAGCCGCCTGCGCCTGCGTCTTCTCCTCCTGCGTTATCATACCGACCTCGACCATCCTGGATAGGACGTAGTTCTGGCGCGTGGCGGCCCTGTCGGGATGTCTTATGGGGGTGTAGGCGTTCGGTGCCGGCAGTATCCCCGCGAGCATCGAAGCCTCCGCGAGAGTGAGCTGCGCCGGAGTCTTGCCGTAGAACACCTGAGAGGCCGCGCCGATGCCGTAAGCGCCGTGCCCGAAGTAGGCCATATTTATGTACATCTCCAGTATCTGATCCTTCGTGTACAGCCTCTCCATGCGGATTGCGATTATCGCCTCGCTCGCCTTGCGCTGAAATGTGCGCTCCCGCGTCAGAAAGAGCATACGCGCGAGCTGCTGTGTTATGGTGCTACCGCCTTGCCTCGCCTCGCCGGACTCGAGGTCGCGGATGATGGCCCTCGCTATCGCCTTCAGCCTGATGCCCTGGTGTTCGTAAAATTCGCTGTCCTCGGCGGCCAAGATCGCTTTGATCGCCCAGGGCGATATCTGCCTGATATCGGCCCATGTCCTGTTTTCCTCAAAGAGTCTTGCTATCACCCTGTCCTTTCTGTCATAGACGACAGAGGTCAGGCTCGGCACATATCCCTTCATCTGCTCGATCGGCGGCAGATCCCGCGTGATATCCTGCAGCACGATCACGCCAACCACGGATGCTAAAGCGGCGAGTCCCACAGAGAGGAAGAAAAAGCAGAGGAATATTCCCTTCAATATAGAAAAAAACGATAAGCGCCGCCTCCTCACGCCCTTTTCAGTTTCGTCGTTCACTGTTGCTTCTTTCATACAGCGGACCTCCAGTGCGATTTATGGAAAAGCTGATTTATCGTTAGGCGCTTAAACGGCAAAATGTCATCCGGACGAATTAATCAGCGTTTCCGTATCAATCGGCTTATACTTACCATAAGTCTAGCACGGTTTTATGGAAAAGGATACGAAATCAGAGTCGCCGCCGATACGAGTAGGTGTTTTTACCGGAGCGCCGTTTTAATAGCAATTTGCCAAAATATAGAATTTTTAGAATATTTTACGGTAGTGACAAACAAAAAATTTATGCTATAATTGCTTTTGTTGTTTTCACTTCACGTTCCCTTTCACCTATCCTGTCACTATCGAGGTAGCCTCCGTATAAAAACGGTGTCTGCCTCGTCTTTCTTATTAAGGAAAGCCCGATTTATTGTTAGAGCCCTAAAGGGTGAAGATTTAAACCCTTGCGGCGCAGACTTCTTGAACGGCAAAATTTTGTTTAGCCTCATTAATCAGCCTTTCCTTAAATATCATCACGCCTAACTATGTCGGACGCCATGAGCGATTGTATGTCGTTTTGCGACAACCCGGAGCTGTCCGCTATTATATCGGGTGATATCCCACGCGCGAGAAGCTTTTTAGCCATTTCAAGTTTGCCTTCCTGCCGTCCTTCCCGCTGTCCTTCCCGCCGTCCTTCCCGTCGCCCTTCAAGCCGTCCTTCCTGCCGCCCACGTTCGCTGTAAACACGCTCAAAAATAGATTTGTGCATCTCCCTGTCCTCCTCGCTCATTTGCAGGTTTTCCAGATATACGACCATCTGCGTTGCGTAGTTTTCATCGGTCAAATTTATCAGATATTCTACCGCTTCGAGAATAACGCGCTTGTCATGTGTGCTCCAGCCTTTTTTCGCCCATAGGCTTGAAATCTCGCGGAGGTATCGGAATTTTTCCCATTCGTTCTTCCCGCTTATGTAGGCGCATTTCGCGGCGTAAAGCACCAGCCCTATTCGGTTGTCGTCAGCCAACAACACTTCGTCGTCCGTCTTTAAGACTGCGAAGTTTTTATATTTGTACCAGACCTCCACGCCGAAAGTGTTTGCGTAATAAAAATCACTTTCCTTCTTTGGCCTCCCGCCCAATATGACAGCGATGCCCACTGGTTCTTTCGAGTGCAAGAGGTGTATCGCCTCTTTGTAGCGGTACATTCGAGTCGGCAGGTCGTCTCCGCCTTCCCCTTGATACTCCTGGTGGCATAGCACGTATTCTTCCCCGCCGCCTGTAAGGGTTATCTTCGCGAGCATGTCAAGCCTGTTTGCTCCGCCTTCGAGATCGAACGTCACCTTCTGGAGTTCCTTGTCTAAAAACTCGACCGGGGCGTTTTTGTCGGCGGCTTCCCAGAGCGCGGGGAGGAAAAGATTCAGCCCATCCCAGAAGCCCTGTTTAGAGCATTTCAACTTTGAAATCCACCATATCCACAAGAACGAAACCAGCCTTGGGCATCGTCAGCAGTGACCATGTCCAAGGCTTTTCCGACTGCGGCATACAATTCTGATGGCGTT
>JAISYM010000019.1 GCA_031269875.1 Synergistaceae bacterium | reverse complement strand
TTTAATTCTGGAGGCGGCACCCGGATTCGAACCGGGGGTGAAGGATTTGCAGTCCTCTGCCTTACCACTTGGCTATGCCGCCTTGCAAAACGTAGTATATCTTACCAGACCTACCATGTTTTGGTCAATGGCGTCCAGCTTGAATTGTTGCTAACCTCACTCGCTTTCTTATTTTTTCGAATTTTTCTTGATGGATTTTGTTAGTCTGTCCGCCACTCCGGCAGCGCGCATATCGTATAGGAGAGAGTAGTGCGTCATGTCGATGTACACGGGGGTTACGGAGACATAGCCATCTCTGACAGCCGTTACGTCAGTGCCTTCCTCGTATTCTTCGACGGCGTCTCCGGCTATCCAGTAACAGTCTCTGCCGTTAGGGTCCTTTATGCAGGTGAACTTATCCCTGTATTTCCGCTTGCCTCTGTTCGTGATCATAAAACCATTTATGTCGCGCACCAGCAGGTTGGGGACGTTTATGTTCAGCAGTACGCCCTCCGGCAGCCCCGCCTCTTGGATGTATTCCAAAACCACAGTAGTCACAATCGCCGCGGTCGTGTTGTGTCCGAACGTGTCGCCGGGCTCCAGGCAGAGTGACACAGCCACCGCCGGACGGCCCAGAAGCACCCCCTCCAACGCCGCGCAGACCGTGCCGGAGTACGTAACGTCGTCGCCAAGGTTTGGGCCCTGGTTAATTCCGGAGACGACGAAATCGGCCTTCGGGACGAGTGAGTCCAGCCCGATGCTCACGCAGTCAGTCGGCGTTCCGTCACAGGCGTAAGCGGAGATTCCACCGGGGTACATCCCGGGATCCAGAGGGCGCACTCGCACCGGGCGCCCCACTGTGAGGGCGTGTCCCGAACCGCTGCGCTCGCGATCCGGCGCTACGACGGCCTCCAGCCACCCTTTGTCCGCCAATATCTTGGACATCATGTGAATGCCCTGCGAGATTACGCCGTCATCGTTTGTAAGAAGAATTTTCATTTACTGGTTACCCCCTGATTTAAAGAAACGCTGATTAACGCGATTAAACGACCTTTTCCTGTTTGGGACGGACGACGCCTCAAACCCTTCCTTAAAAAGCTAACGGTCTTGCCAGAAGCCTCGCTACAGTCATAACTATGGGGCTCATCATCATCGGCAGTATTCTTGTGAATACCAAGACCAGTATAATGATCATCCCGTACCGTTCGAGAAAGAAAAAACCCCTCATCATGGATGGGGGCAGCATGACGGCCAACACTTTGGAGCCGTCGAGCGGGGGGATGGGGATCAGGTTAAAGACGCCAAGACCCACGTTGATGTAGAGCATATTTATCATAAACAAGCCCAGCGCGCCGCTCTTCACGGACGGAATTAGCCCCGCCGCAAGACCGCAAACTATCGCCGTCAAGAAATTTCCAGCCGCGCCCGCGACGCTGACGATTGCGATGTCCCTGCGCGGGTTTTTAAAATATCTCGAATTTATCGGAACCGGTTTTGCCCAGCCGAACCCAACAACCAGCAGCATGATACTGCCGACCAGATCGAAGTGATGGAGTGGGTTGAGGGAGAGACGTCCTTCGTAAGCCGCTGTTCTGTCGCCAAGTTTATAGGCGACCCACCCGTGGCAGAACTCGTGAAACGAGAGCGCCCAGAGTACAGCGGGGAGGCTGAGAAGAAATCGGATCAACCATACGGGCGAGCCGAAATCAGAAAAAAATCCCATGTTGTCTCACGCACCTTTCTATAAATTATTCCAATCAGCCTTCGCAACAATCGACTATCCATTCCAGGGTTCTGATATCTGAGCGCGAAAGCTCCGTCGCGGTTATCGCCGGGAGTTCATAGGGGTGATTGGCCCGAATAAACTCCATCGCCGCCCGAAGCGCGCGTCCTGTCGTCTTGCACGACATCAGCCACTCCGGTTCGTTCCATAGCTCGCCCTTCCATCGATAGCAACTCTCTACAGCGGAGATATTTACGCAGGCCGCGAGGCGTTTTTCAACCAGTTTGGACGAGAGGCCCTGCGCGTCCTCGCGCGAAGCGCAGCAGACAGAAAGCTCGTGAACCGACGCCATAGCGGTCAGTTTCAGGCCCCACTCGTGGGCTTTGGCTTCCCATCTGTTTATATCCCCGTCATTTACGAAAACCATGTCGGATTTACCCATCTTTTCATCGCGGCTTGACAGAAAACGCTCGCGCCGCGCTATCTCTTCCTCGTCCCATCCTCGGACGGCGTTCCGCCGAACGCGCTGATCGTGCGGCGCGCTAACGTAAACTATGCAATCAGCCCAGCCAAAGCCGCCTGATTCGAACAAGAGGGGAATTTCCAGAACCACGAGACCCCGGAGCGAGGCGGCGGCGCGGCTGATATCGGCCCTCGTGCCCGGGTGTATCAGGGAGTTCATAAAGCGATACTCATCTTCGTCGCTGAAGGCGCACCGGGCTATCTCACGAAAGTCGGCCGCCCCGTCCCGCAGCACGCCATTCCCCCAGCGCCGGACCGCGCTATTCAGCACCTCCGGCCTTGACCACTGTGCTTTCGCCGCCGCGTCGGCATCGATAACACTCGCACCGAGCGACGCCCATATATTTACGAGATGGCTCTTACCAGCCCCAACGTCTCCTGTTACCGCTACCGTAAGCATTGCCGCCGCTTCCCTTCCTCCTGTCATCTACCGTCACACTGCCGGCGGGCAGCTCGGAGAGAAACCGCGAAAACGGCAGACGCTGAAAGTTCCCGAATAGGAGCCTGCTCATTACGCCGGAGACGTAAAGCCGTTCGCGCGCCCTCGTCATCCCTACGTAACAGAGTCTGCGCTCCTCCTCGACGCCGTCGGCCGAATCGATGGATCTCGCCCCCGGAAATACGCCGTCCTCGAAGCCCACAAGGAAAACCACGGGGTATTCCAGTCCTTTTGCGGCGTGCATGGTAAGTAGGTTCACCCTGTCACCGTCCTCGGACTCCACTTCCTGATCCGTGAAGAGCGCGGCTTCGGCAAGAACATTCGCGATATCCCCCTCAGGCATTACTGAGAGAAGCTCGCGAATGTTGTCCGCCCTCTCCTCCCACTCATCGGGCTTATCAGAAAACTCGCCGCGGAGATATTCCTCATATTTACAATTATACAGGATAAAATTTATTGCGGCGTCCATTGTCGCGGCGCGTAAAATTCCAAGCATCATATCCGCAAGCTCGGAAGCTCCGGCGCGTGCCTTCCCCTTAAAAGGAGGGTTCGCGCTCAACTCCTTCCAGACGCCTTCCGCGTCGCCGGCGGCCACCGCGAGATATGACGCGAGGTCCGCCGTTCCTTTTTTGCCCAACCCTCTCGGCGGAACGTTGGCGATACGCTCCAGAGAGACCGCGTCCTTGGGGTTTACGGCAAGGCGCAGCATCGACAGAACATCCTTGACCTCGCGCCGCTCATAGAACGACACGCCTCGAACGATCCTGTACGGTATCGCGTTCTCCAGCAGGGATTGTTCGTACCCTCTGGAGAGGGCGTTCATCCTGTACAGGATCGCCATCTCGCCGTAGCGGTATCCGTCACCGGCGAGGCGCTCTATCTCGCCCGTTATAAAACCGGCCTCCTCGTCATCGTTTCGCGCGAGAAGCACATGAACTTTAGAGCCTGGTTCGGACGCGGTCCACAGGTTTTTTTCGTGTCTGCGGCCGTTGTTCTTTATAACGAAGTTAGCGGTGTCCAATATATTCCCCGATGACCTGTAGTTCTGATCGAGCACGACGACCTTGGCGCCGGGGAAATCTTCCTCGAAGCGCAGGATGAGTGACATATCCGCCCCGCGCCAGCCGTATATCGACTGATCGGGATCCCCGACGACCATCAGGCGGCCGGACGAACCGGAGAGAAGGCGAAGCAGCATGTACTGCTGCGTGTTCACATCCTGGTATTCGTCGACCAATATCCATTCGACCAGGGCCCTTTCGCGCTCCAGAACGTCCCGGTGCGTCATTAGCAGATGGAGCGGAATCATAATCAGGTCGTCAAAATCCAGCGCGCCCTGCCTCAGGAGCTCCGCGCCGTATCTTTCATAGAGCCTCCTCCAACGCTCGTCAATTTCCGGTTCGAGCGAGACAGGATCACAGGCCGTTCTGGCCTTCGATATGAGGTCAAGACAGTAACTTGAGTCATAGCTCTCGGCGTCGTACCCCAACTCTTTAACGACGCGCTTGACGAGGTTCCGGCAATCCCCCCGGTCGAAAATTACAAACGGCAGAGGGTAGCCCATTTCACGCAAAAGATGCATGTTGCGGTACAAAAACCGCAGACCCCATGAGTGGAATGTGGAGACCTGCATCCCATGCAGTCTCTCCCCCACCTGCGAGCGGACGCGATCGAGCATCTCGCGCGCCGCCTTGTTCGTGAAGGTGAGGGCAAGTATTCTGTCCGGCCTGACGAATTTTTCGTTCACGAGGTACGCTATCTTAGCGGCAAGGACCCTCGTCTTGCCGCTGCCGGCGCCGGCAAGGACGAGCAGCGGTCCCTCGCACCATTCGACCGCCTCGGTCTGTCTCGGATTGAGCTGATTGACGGTATTCCGCCTGATGTCAGCCATTCTTTTTACCGCTATAACGGCTGGCAAAAACAGCAAAAAGGGGAAGGGGCCGAAGCCTCCTTCCCCCCGGGAGAGGCCTTCTCGTCACTCTTGAGGTTCCAAGAGGCCATAAGCGCCGTCGTTGCGCTTGTAGACAACATTAAACTCGCCTGTCTCGCCGTTGCGGAACGCGAAGAAGTTATGCCCCAGCAAGTCCATCTGTCTGGTGGCTTCCGCCGGCAGCATCACCGTTACGGGGAATCGCTTTCTCTTTACGATATCCCTCGGCGACACGTCGTCCTGATCTCTGTTGTCGCCGAACGTATCGACGGGCAGTTCGAATGAGATTTCCGGGAGCTTTATGTGAGAACGATCCTTAAGGTAATCCTTATGGCGTTTTACCTGGCGCTCGATGTTCTTGAGAGACTTATCGAAAGCCTTGCGCATATCCGGGGAGTAATCCTCACCCCGCATCACCAGTCCATTTACGTTCGCCGTAATTTCGACGATATTCATGCCTCTCTTATAATCGAGCACTACCTGAATGTCCGAGATCTTGTTGAAAAATTTCTCGATTTTGGATAGCTTCTTTTCCATAAAATCTTTTTGTTCGTCGGAAGCTGTAACATTGCGAGTGACGAAACGAACATCCATAGCCACCCCTCCTAATGTGTATTTTCTGCGCTGACGCATATCGTAAATTGATTGTAACATCACATCCCACAGCCCGCAATGCACACGATGCCTAAATTCGCGGACGGATATACGCCCAGTGTTTTAGTAGACACTCCCCGTTTTATTTTTTATAATCAAGTCATTATTATTTATCTTAAGGAGTTGTTCGTCTTGAAACTTTCAGAACGTGCATTATCGATTACTCCGTCAGCGACGCTCTCGATTTCGGATAAAGCGAAGGAACTCAAGGCTCAGGGGAAGCCTATTCTCTCGTTCAGCGCCGGAGAGCCGGATTTCATCTCGCCGCCGTCCGCCTGCCGGGCCGCGATAGAGGCCATAGAGCGAGGCGAAACCCACTACACGCCGAACTCCGGCATCGGAGAGCTGAAAAAGGCCGTAGCGGGTTACTACAAAAATCACTTTGGCCTCGAATACGCGCTTGGGGAAATCCTCATCACGAGCGGAGTCAAAACGATGCTCTATGAGACCATTCAGGCACTCGTAGACCCGGGAGACGAGGTACTGCTGTTCGCTCCGGCGTGGGTGAGCTATCTGGAGCAGATCAGACTGGCGGGCGGGAAACCCGTTTCGGTCGATACGTCGGAAAGCGGCTTCTCCCCTACATTGCGGGAGATCAATGAAAGCGTCACGAGCAGGACAAGGGGAATGATCATAAACACCCCCAACAATCCGACCGGGGCGGTGTACAGCGAAAAAACCCTTCGCATGTTGGCTGACGCGGCGGTGGAACACGACCTATGGATCATCTTCGACGAGGTATACGAGCGCCTTGTGTACGGAAGCGCCAAGCACGTCAATATCCTGCAGACCGCGCCGGAGATTCGCGACCGGGTGATAATCGCCAATGGCGTCAGCAAGGCGTACTGCATGACGGGCTGGAGGATAGGTTACGCCCTCGGGCCGGGCGGCGTGATAAAAAAGATCGACGGCATCCAGAGCCACCTGACGTCAAACGCCTCGTCCATAGCCCAATGGGCCGCCGCGGCCGCGATAAACGAGGCGGAGGGCGATGTCGAGGTCTGCCGCGCCGAGTTCGAAAAGCGCAGGGACATAATTTGCGGGCTCCTTTCTGGAATAAAGCCCCTCAAGTTCGCCTCGCCGGACGGCGCTTTTTACATATTTATCGACGTAAGGGACACCCGTCTGCCCGACGACATCGAGTTCTGCCAAAAACTGCTGGAGGAGAAATACGTGGCGCTCGTACCCGGCGCGGCGTTCTCGGCTCCGGGATATGTGCGCTTATCCTATTCATGTTCGGAATCCGATCTGAGGAGCGGCGCCGAGCGGATAAGGGAGTTTATCGAGGCGCGTTCATAGCGCGTCAAAAAAATGGGAGGGATTCGGGATGGGAGATTTCGGATCGTTTACGCGTGAGGTAAGAGAGACTTTGGGCAAAAAGATATGCGCGGCGTTTCTTTCGAACGGTTACAAGTCGGCTGTTTACGCTCCGCTCGCGGCGGACGCGGCAAAACTCGCCCTGGATATGATCCCGGAGGGAGCTTCCGTGGGCATTCCGGGGAGCGTGACAGTGAGACAGATCGGATTGATCGAGGGTCTGGAAGCCAAAAAATGCGTCGTCTATCAGCACTGGGGTCCCAAACTGGCCGCGGAGGACAAATTGGAGCGCCTCAAGTCCGAAAACGCCTCCGACTGGTTCGTCACAAGCAGCAACGCCATTACTTACGACGGCAAGATGATCAATATCGACGGCACGGGTAACCGCTTGGCGGCGATGTCGTGGGGAACAGGCAGCATACTCTACATCGTGAGCATCAACAAAGCCATGCCCGACTTGACGAGCGCGCTGGCCCGCGCACGCGATATCTCCACGCCGGCGAACGCGCTCAGGGTCGGCTCGCAAACGCCCTGCGTCAAGATAGGACACTGCACGGACTGCAAGTCCCCTGACAGGTTGTGCCGCGCCGTCTTGATCCTCGAAAGGCCAACATTCGGGCGGAATACCCACGTCATAATCGTCGGTCAAGACCTCGGCTACTGATGAGGGAATTGCTCGCGGCCGCACGCGGCGACATGCCCTGCGACCTCCTTATCCAGGGAGGGACGGTAGCTAACGTCCTCTCTCTGGAATACGAGAAAGCCGACGTAGCGGTAAAGGACGGCATTATTGTCGGGGTCGGCGGCGGATACACCGGGCTGTCGGTCGCGGACGCGTCCGGCAAGGTACTTATTCCGGGGATGATAGACGCCCACCTCCACATAGAGAGCACCATGCTCCGGCCATCCGCTTTTGCCGCCGCCGTCCTTCCCGTGGGGACGACTACGATATTCCCGGATCCGCATGAAATCGCCAACACGTGCGGTTTGGACGGCATAGAGTTCATGTGGCGGGATTCTCTGCGGACGCCGCTCGATATCTTCTTCGGGGCCCCCTCCTGTGTGCCGGCTTCCATGTACGAGACGCCGTACCGGGAGATAGACGCGCTCGGGATCGTGGAGTGCTACTCGAGGAACTGGTGTTCGCACCTTGGAGAGATGATGAACTATCCGAGCGTTCTGTCCGGGGACGAACGCGCGTGGAGCAAAATATTCTCCTCGTGGGACAGGGTGAAGACTGCCCACCTCCCGGGAGTCTCCGGCAAAGAGCTTTGCGCGTACCTTCTGTCGCGCTGTGACGGCGACCACGAGAGCAGCTTCGCGGAGGAGGCTCTCGAGAAGCTCCGGCGCGGCGTGTGGGTAATGTTCCGAGAGGGCGCGGCGGAACACAACCTTCTCGAAACGGCCAAGATAATCCTCGACGACGAAGCGCGCTACGCGAGGTGCATGGCGGTGAGCGACGATCTCACGGCAAGCGCTCTCCTCGCGGACGGACACATGGATCACAAGGTACGTCTTTTGGTAAAGGCGGGGATAAGGCCCATTATCGCGCTTGCGATGGTCACCATCAACCCCGCCAACTATTTCAGGATGTGGGACAGGGGCGCTGTCGCGCCGGGAAGAATCGCGGATATAGTCATGGTGGACTCGATAGAGGAGTGCCGCGCTCTCCGCGTGTGGAAACGCGGACGCTTGGCCGCCGAACACGGACACGCACTCTTCCATGCCGCGCCGGCCTCAGCTCCGCCTGAAACGCCCAAGCTCAAGACGCCCCTGAGCGAGGAGATGTTCAAAATCCCGGCGAGGGGCGGCGAGATAAGGGTCATAGAGGCGCTTCCCGGGCTCGTCGTGACAAGGGCGCTCACCCTGCCGCCAAAGGTTCGGGACGGATATCTCGTCTCCGACACGGAGCGGGACGTGATCAAGATGGCGGTCGTCGAGAAGAACAGGGGTACGGGCCTTGCCTCGGTCGGGTTCGTCAAGGGATTCGGACTCAAGAGGGGCGCTCTTGCGTCGTCCGTCGCGCACGACGCCCACAACTACGTCGTGATAGGGGCGGACGATCGCTCTATGCTGACGGCGCTTCGCCGCGTCGCCGAAAACGGCGGGCTTGCGGTTGCGGACGGGGATCGCGTGATTTCGAATCTGAGTCTGCCGATAGGGGGCCTGATGAGCGATCTTGACGCGCCGGAACTATCGGCGGCGTACACAGAAATATCACACACGGCGGAAACGCTCGAAACAGCTATGCCGCAGCCCTTTATGGCGATGAGTTTCCTCTCGTTATCCGTGATACCGGAGCTGAAGCTAACGGATCAGGGGTATGTGGATCCCGCGCGCGGCGTGCGGCTCGATCTGTTCGTCAGGTCTTTTACTGGAGGCGATTAAGTGAATGATTGGATAGAAAGACAGTTCAAACTCAAGGAGAGGCGCACCGATATAAGGACAGAGGTGACCGCCGGCGTTACGACGTTTATGACGATGGCCTACATTATATTCATCAACCCCGATATCCTGTCGAAGGCGGGGATGCCCTTCGGCGCGCTCATGGTCTCCACCTGCCTCGCGGCGGCTATTTCGACGTTTATGATGGCTTTTTTCGCAAATTACCCCGTAGCGCTTGCCCCAGGTATGGGGTTAAACGCGTTCTTCACCTTTACGGTCGTGATCGGCATGAAAGTGCCCTGGCAGTCGGCTCTGACGGCAGTATTCGTCGAGGGGATAATATTCATTATACTCACGTTTACCAAGATTCGGGAGAACGTCGTGAACGGGATTCCCCTGTCCTTAAAACACGGCATTTCCGCGGGCATTGGCCTTTTTATCGCTTTTATCGGTTTTCAAAACGGCGGCTTTACCATAGTCAGTGACGCTACGCTCGTGACCGGCGCGGGGCTTCGTGGCAATATCCAACCGATCTTGACGTTGTTTGGACTCGTTTTTATCTGCACCCTCGAAGCGCTCCGCGTGAAGGGCGCCATACTTTGGGGCATAATAGCCACGACCGCTGCCGCCGTCCTGACCGGCGCGGCAAAGATTCCCACGGCGATCGTCTCCATGCCTCCGTCGATTGCTCCCATATTCGCGAAGCTGGATTTCTCGCTGCTCAGTTTCGACCTGAGCGGCCGCGCGATCGCGACTTTTTGGACCATCGTGTTTACGTTCTTCTTCGTGGACTTCTTTGATACCGTCGGCACGCTCGTCGGCGTCGCGAACAGGGCGGGTCTCCTCGATGAAAACGGAAAACTGCCCAAGGCGAGAGAGGCTCTTTTTGCGGACGCCATCGGGACTACCGTTGGCGCGGTTTTGGGCGTCTCCACCGTAACCAGCTATGTGGAAAGCACAAGCGGTATCGGAGTCGGGGGCAGAACCGGCCTGACCTCCCTCGTAACGGGCGTACTGTTTATGCTCGCCATATTTTTCAACCCGCTGATCAGCGTCGTGCCTGCCTGCGCTACGGCGCCGGCGCTTATATTCGTCGGCATATACATGATTATGAACATAAAGAACCTTGACTTTTCGGACTGGACCGAGGCGCTGCCGGCAGTTATGGCTATTTTTGCCATGCCCTTTACCTACAGCATCGCTTCCGGCATAGAGTACGGCTTTATCACCTATGTCGCCGTCAAACTGACATCGGGGCGGGCAAGGGATGTGAGTCCCATCATGTTTGCCCTCGCGGTAATCTTCCTGGCAAAGGAGCTGTTTTTATAGGTTCTTCTTTACGTGAAAAATCATCAAGAAAGAGATGAGGGAATATGAACATCAAACGCCATACTCTTTTAGGGCTGAATATTTCCGTGTTTTTTATGATGATCGGGGTAGGGATGATCGTAGCGCTGCTCCCTCAAAAGGTGATCCTATTTGATGGAAATGGGCGGAATGTCGGATACCTTGCCTCGATGTTCGCCGTTGCTTATATCGCGTTGCAAGTTCCGGTCGGGGCAATGGCTGATAAATACGGGTTCAAAATCTTCCTCGCTATCGGTTATTTTTTGTGTTTCTTGGCGGGGCTGTGTTTTTATTTTTCCGGCAGTTCCTATTCGCTTTTTCTCACCAGACTGTTGCAAGGTGCCGGAGAAGCGCCAGTTTGGGCTTTAGCTCCCGCTATATTGTCTGTAAAATACCCGCTGGAAAAGAGTACGATTATCGGGAAATATAACGCCGTTCTTCATATCGGGCTGACATTAGGCCCAATATGCGGCGTTTATTTGGAAAAGGTATGTCCGTCGGACTTTCTTTTCCTTCTATACTCGCTCGGCAGTCTGTTCGGCATGTTCTTGATTTTAGTTTTCGTTGAAGATGTACGTCCCGCTGAAAAAAATTCCGTCACATTCGATTTGTCCGCGATTTCACGGCTTCTCAAGGATCGGAAGATATTGACCGCGTTGATAGGCATTACGCTTTATGGAAGCGCGTACGGCATTTTCCTCACCGCTATCCCCGCGTACCTGTTGCAGGAGAAAAATTTCAGCACGGGATATATGGGGGCTTTTTTTTCGCTGTTTTACGTGGCGATCAGCGTTTCTCAAATTATCACCGGCAGGTTGTCCAACCGATTTGGCGCGGGACTCTTTATGGTTCTCGGGTTATTTATTGCTTCATTGGGGTTGATCTCTATACATTTTTCGGGTTCCGCCGGAATATTATTCCTGCTGACCATCGCGAGTCTTGGTTTAGGGGTATTTTACCTCTCATCGATGATTTTTCTTAACGACACGGTTGATTCCACTTTGAAAGGAACTATTTCCGGCGCATATTACCTGTTTTGGGGCGTTGGGATGTTCTTTGGCCCTTCAATGTTGTCTGCCGCCTCAAGAGATATAGGTTTCAGTCTGTCATTGACGATATTTGCGGTTTTATTCATGATTATAGCCTTGGTTATGTTGGTATTGCGCATAGTACCTTGGAAAATTTAACGCCGAAGGGTTCGCGGTCCCTTCGGCGCTAATACGAGGAAGAATGGGAGGAATCGGCAGGGCTCCCAAGTCGCCCAAGCCATTTATAACGTAAAGCCGCAACAGGAAACCATGAGACAAGAGCGCTTCAAGTTTGGCAAAACTAACTCATTTAAAAGTACACTTAACCTCTTTATAACAATGCCCCCGGCTTAAACAGCCTCAGGCTGATAGAGCCATATCGCGGACGCCTCGGTAATGCCTACTCTCATATGTATCTCGTTCATCGTAAACGTAAACAGCCCGCCCGGAGCGCCTTCCTGTTTTTTGATGCCGCTTACCATCGCGTCAGGGACAAAACCAGCGGAGTTAAGCCTTCTGCGCAATTCATACTGCGCCGTCAGGCGCGCTACCGCACCATTCGAACCGTCTGGCATCATACAGAGCGGCACAGGAAGGGCTTTTGGAAAATCAAGCGTCTCCTGCAATTGACGGAACCACTCCTCATTGCCGCGTTCAGCGTGCGCTAAGGCATCCGTAAAAGCGGCCAATCTGCGCTCCGTCTGCTCGTCGATCTCATGCTCCATAACGCATGATACCCTCTGGGCACGCTCACGCGAGAATCCCAGTATCCGCACAAAGAAGTCGGACAGAAACTCGTGTCTCCGATAAACCGTGAGAGCTGTCCCGCGACCGTCGCCCGTGAGCGCCACATCCCCATATCTCTCATGCTCCAAAAGGCCCTCGATCTTAAGCCTCTTGAGCGCAGCCGTAACCGTCGCTTTGGTGACGCCGAGGTTGGCTGCAATCTTCGTTACGGTCGCTATCTCGCCGGTCATCTCAATCTCTAAAATGGCCTCAAGGTAATCTTCGACCCTGGCGGTTAAATCCATCTCGGCTTCCTCAGCATCGCGCCGCCATGTTTGATGCATCTAACTGGGGGATAGTTTACTACATAATTTCTCGTTGTCAATATACTCACGCAAATTTCTCCTCTTTTTTTCACCGTGACGCCGGTATCACGCGTCATACGAAACAGCACAAAAGCATAATCAATAAGACCTTCCACGATTAACTATAGTGTTATTATCTGAAACAGTCAACATCAATCCCGAAAACTGTCATTCAGAACGATAGAGGGGTGATTACATTGCCGTGAATTGGCGCAGTCTCTCTCCAAGATACGTGCAGCGGTGTTTTGTGTCGTCGTTTGCCACAGCTATTGCGACGGCTTTTTTTGTCCCTACCAGGACGACGAGTTTTTTCCCCCTGGTAATCCCGGTGTAGAGCAGGTTTCTCTGAAGCAGTACGTAGTGTTGGGTATGTATAGGAATAATGACAGCTGGGTATTCGGACCCCTGTGACTTATGTATCGACACTGCGTACGCGTGGATCAGCTCGTCAAGCTCCGGGCGCTCGTAAGTGATCACGCGTCCGTCGATATCGACGGAGAGAACGCCGGCCTCGGGGTCGGCCAGGCGGATAAAGCCGATGTCGCCGTTGTAGACATCCTTGTCATAGTCGTTGCGGATTTGCATGACCTTATCTCCCTCTTTGAAGAGTCTGCCCTCCCGCGCTATGGCTGGTTTATCCCCCGGGTTGAGCGCTTCCTGCAGAGCCGTGTTCAGGTTCGATGCGCCGAGCGAACCCCTGTGCATCGGCGTCAGAACCTGAACGTCGTGCATCGGGTTGAAGCCGAACCTCTCCGGTATGCGTTCCCGTATCAGGGTAAGGATCATCTCGACGCACTTCTCGGGGTCTTCCTGCGGCACGAAATAAAAATCTGACAGATCCGCATTTGCCTGCGAAATATTCGGCATTAGCCCGCCGTTTACCCTGTGGGCGTTCACGACAATACCGCTTTTCTGAGCCTGACGGAATATTTCGTTTAACTCGGCTACCGGAACGACTCCCGATTCGATAAGGTCCTTCAGGACGCTGCCGGGGCCGACGGAGGGCAATTGGTCGATGTCCCCGACCAGGATCAATCTGGCGTCCTGGCTAACGGCTCTCAAGAGGTGAAAAAACAGTATGCTGTCTATCATGGAGGCCTCGTCGACCACAAGCAGGCCGCATTCAAGCGGCGTATCCTGATTTCTGGAGAACGCGCCCAGCCTGCCGTTGTATTCGAGAAGCCTGTGGATCGTGCGCGCCTCGCGCCCCGTCGCCTCGCTCATGCGCTTTGCGGCCCTGCCCGTGGGCGCGGCAAGCTCTATCGATAGCCCGCAGGCGCCCAGGATGCCGATGATCGCCCGGATCAAGGTCGTCTTGCCGGTGCCGGGGCCGCCCGTTATGATCATCACCTTAGAGGTCATCGCCAGTTCGAGCGCGTCCCTCTGCTTCTCCGCGAGTTCGATTCTCATTACGTCCCGCACCCAGGCCTCGGCCATCTTTATGTCCGGGATTTTTTGGTGGTCCAGTTCGCTCAGGAAATCGCGCCGAAGGAGGGAGGCGAGTTTTTGCGCGCTCTTGCGCTCCGCAACGTAGTATGGAGGAAGGTATACGGCCTCTACTGTCGGTTCACCGTCCGGCGTTATTATATCCGTCACGAGGGCTGACTCCGAAGCCGCCCGGCTTATCGCGGCGTCGGTCATCCCCACACTCACACCCAAGAGTTCCGAAGCCCTGCCGGCTAAAATTTCCCGGGGCACGTATACGTGACCTTCGTTTGTAAGCTCGGCGAGGGCGTACTGTACACCGGCGTCGAGGCGCATGAGGGATTCCCTTGGTATTCCCAAATTTGAAGCGACCTTGTCTGCCGTGAGGAAGCCGATGCCGAAAATATCGTCCGCGAGCTTGTAAGGGTTCTCCTTCACCGTCAGTATCGTCTCCGCGCCGTAAACCGAAAAGATTTTCGCGGCGAAGCGGGGACTCACCCCGTTCGACTGGAGAAAGAACATGACGGAGCGAACCTCCCTTTGCGACTCCCACGACAGCTTGATAGAGTCGAGAAGTTTGGCGCTTATGCCCTTTACGCCGAGGAGGTCATCCGGGCTCGCGTCCAGCACTTCCAGCGTGCGCTCGCCAAACGCCGCCGCGATCCGCTCGGCCATTCGCGGGCCGACGCCCTTGACGAGGCCGGAACCCAAGTACCGCTTTATGCCCTCGACGGTTGACGGCATAATGGATTTACACGCGGAAAACTGAAACTGTCTGCCGAACCTCGGGTGGTTCGTCCAGGCCCCGCACAGTTCCAGCTCCTCGCCGGGCATGTGTTTTTCGCAAAAACCTACGGCTGTGACGAGATCTGGGCTGCCCTTCACAGCTATCCTGAATACGGAGTAGCCGTTCTCCTCGTTGTTGAAGGTCACGCGCTCCAGCTGTCCGCGGAGCTGCGCCTCCCCGGCGACCGGTTCGCCCATCGTTACAGGAAGCGCTCTACCGAAGTCCCGGTGTTCTCATAACAGACCGGCTCATACGGAACCGGTTTGCGGCCGAAACAGATGTCCATCTGTTCGTAAAAAGAAACCATTTTGAGGTTGACAGGCCTGTTTGTAATGGCGAAGCTGGTCGGCATATAGCGTATTTCACCGTCCATCACGGAATAGACGCTGACCCCAGATATTCCACGCATGAGCAGCATGACTGCCGCCGCTCCTATCTCCTTGCCGAAGTTTACGTCGTAAGCGCCTGTGGAGCCAGAGCGCACCAGATGTCCCGGTGTGACCTCGCGGATCTCCGGGGTCTCGAGCACACCTTCCACGTACATGCCGCAGGATTTCATAAACTCCTTTATCTCATCGTCCGACTTCATTCTCGTCTCCAGCGCGTTGCGCACATATTTAGCCGCGCCGCCCAGTCTTATGTGGCCGAACGCGTCCTTTGTGCCGTCCTCCGTGAAGAGCTCCCCGTTCTCGCTCTTGATGCCTTCAGCCACCACGATGCTGTACATGCCGGAGTTCACGTCGCTGCGAAGGATCCGCCTCATGTAGTAGCGCTTCATGTGTTCGTAGACCTCATCGAAGTCCACTAAGATTTCCGGTATCAGGATGCAATCGGCGTCGGCCGCGATGCCGCCGCGAAAGGCCGTGTGTCCGGTATATCTGCCGAATACCTCCACGACCATGATGCGGTTGTGAGTGCGCCCGGTCGTCTTTATCTCCTCGACGATGTGCGCGATCTTGTTGACCGCGGAGTCCCCTCCGACGGAATAGGTCTGGAGGTCGAGGTCCATTGTTTTGGGAGCGTGAACGCACGGGATGCCGTTTTCCGCCAGGTCCACCAGCACGCTTCCCGTGTCGTCGCCGCCGGAGATGACGAGCCCGCCGATGTCGAACTTCTTCAAGCCGACGGATATGCGTTTGTACTTGTCAGGGTTTTCTATCTTAGATATCTTGACGCGCGAGTGTCCGGCCTCAGACCCCGCGAAAGTCGAGTTGACGTGATCGACCCGCTCCTCGTCGAGCCTCGTAAGATGCTCCATCGTGGCGAGATTGTAAAGACCGGCGTATCCGTTTGGGATAATATACGCGCCTATCCCGTTCGCGAGCGCGATTTTAGCCGCGCCGCGCACTACGGCGTTAAGGCCTCCGCAGTCTCCGCCGGCAGTGATTATGCCGATGTTCTTGATCCGTGCGTTCAACTCCATATCTCCTTTTTGACGGCGCTGGGTTATGCCCGCCGACGCTCCAATTTCGTTCAATGTCAGATGATATCATAAATACCCGGCATGCGCATCGTTCGGCTCCGGTTACAGAAGCCGGTCGATTTTTTCTATCGCCAGGCCGTAATCGAACAGCAGCACATCCTGTTCTATCTCTGAGATCAACGCTTTCGTCGGGGCGTCCAGAGGCATGGTCATGAACTTCACCAAGACGTCGTTCACGGTCGAGATATCCATGTTAACTAGAGATTCTTTCATTATTTTCAGGTCAGACGCCTGAAGTTTTGGCGTTTGGGTATTCGTCCTGCCGCCATCATCAGAGATTAAGGCGTCCTGGGCAAGGCTTATGTAGATATTCTCTATGAGTACGCGAACGTCCTCCCACAGCGCGTTCATCCGGCTGCGCAGGATCATCAGATTTCCGGCTTTCGCGTGTTCCTCCATAAACGCGGCCGATTGAGCCAGCTCCATAGCGCCGACGCTCCTCGCCGCCCCCTTGAGTGAGTGTGCGAGAATGGCGTACTTCCCCGCATCATCCTCCTGCTCGGCCTTTTTAAGCTGGACGATCACGTCATTCGCGTCGCGGCAAAAATCCATCAGGATATCCTTGTAGACCGGCATGGAGCGGCCCGTGTTTTTGAAACCCGCCGCCACGTCAATGCCGGCAATGCTGAAGCCCCCGATCTGATCGAGAACGAAGCAGCAGGAATCAGACGCCGTTTCGATCTGTTTTTCCTTTGGGATCCACTTTTTCAAGACGCTCACCAGCTTGTTCATCTCGATAGGTTTCGAGAGGAAGTCGTCCATCCCGTTATTCAAGAACATCTCCTTCTGGCCGGATATGGCGTTGGCGGTCAGAGCTACGATCGGCAGCGAGAGATAGTACTCGTCCGCCTTTCCCATCGCCCGAATCGCCTCCGTCGCCTCCAGACCGTCCATTTCTGGCATCATGTGATCCATGAACACTATGTCGTATTTATTGTTACTCACGAGATTTACGGCTTCCTTGCCGGAGATACAAGTGTCTACCGAGAGTCCGAAATGCGCTATTACCTCCTTGGCGACCTTGAGGTTCGTCACTAAATCGTCGACCACCAGAACCGTGGCGTCGGGCGCGGAGAACTCTTTGTCCGCGCTTCCGGCGATCTCCCCCTCCCTTTGCGCGCCGTTAAGCACGCTGGCTATCGGTATGGCGTATGCCGGCAGCATTACGCTGCGCACGTCCTTGAAAGCCGAGATATCCCCTATCTCCAGCATGACGACGAGCTTGGTGGAAAGCCTGTCGCCGCCGAACGCCGCTATGCACTCCATAGCGTACTTAGACGAGACGAAGGCGTAGTCGCAGCGACACTCGTCCAGCATATCCATGAACTCAGCCTGCGTCATCGCGCATGAGGGGCGCAGCCCGAGGGCGGTCATGGCGGCCGTGACCGCCTTCAGACGAGGGGCGTTGGGCTCGAATATAAGGATGTTTATCGCCTCGTGATGTTCCACGAACGCGCTCTTACTGTCGTCCTCGAACGCCTGTATCACGTTTGCCGTAAAGGTGGAGCCCTTCCGGTACCGGCTCTCGACCGATATAGTGCCTCCCATGCGAGCACAATAGGCGCGCGCGATCACGAGGCCCAGACCCGTTCCCTCGATGCACTGGGTCTTCCCAAAGCGGTTAAATTCCATGAAGAGCTTGCTGATGTTCTCCTTCTTTATCCCCACCCCGCTGTCCTTCACCTCAAAAATCAGCTCGATCGACTGGTCTTCTCGTCTGCCTGTTCGGACGTCGAGGGAGATGGCCCCCTTCTCTGTGTACTTCACGGCGTTCGTGAGGAGGTTGCTGACGATCTGCCGTACGCGGATGTCGTCGCCGATAAGCTCCTCCGGGATATTGGGATCCGTGCTGACGAAGAAGTCTATCTGTTTATCCGAGAGCCGCAGACGGATGACATTTATGAGGTCGTTAATCATCGACGAGAAGTGGTACTTTCTGTTCTCGATCTCGAGCCGCCCCGATTCTATCTTCGAAAAGTCCAGTATGTCATTGATGATGGAGAGGAGCGTCTTGGCGGATTGATTTATTATGGAGATATATTCCCTTGCCTCAGGCAAAATATCCCTCCTGATGATCAGTTCGGACATGCTCAGGATCGAGTTCAGCGGCGTGCGGATTTCGTGGCTCATCTTCGCCAGAAAGGATGACTTGCTCTTGTTCTCCTCATCGGAGCGGGATTTTTCCATGCTGAGATGAATCAAAAGATAGCTCAGTATCAGCATAAAGACGAGGCCCAGGACCGAAAGGACCGCCGTCATACGGTAGGTTTCAGCGTAATAGCTTTCGGTGGGCGTCGTTATGACGAGGTAGCACTCATACTCATCAATCTTTTTGGTGTTGAATACCGCCGCCCTGCTGTCTCCGCTGATCAGCGACGCGCTGGTGAAGGTACCTTCTCCCGAGTCGTCGCGCATCAACTCGCTTTTTAGTTCGTCGTTCACGTTTATCCGCTTGCCGACGGAAGCCGAGTTTGTAGAGGCGAGGACTGTCAGATCCGAGTCCAGGAGCCATCCGTAGCTGTCGTCCTTGATGTTGAGCATCGCTACGCTCTGAGTGATGAGCGAAACGTCCAAGTCGATGGCTATGACGCCGTACGATTCGCCGTACCATCCTCTCAACTGTCTGGCGGCCGTGATTACCGGCTTGGGAACCGGGCCGCTGTTACAGGTTCGGAAAAAGATCGCGTGGCCCTTTCTGCCGGAGGCTTTGTTGTACCAGATGAGTTCCATGGGGTCTTCCACATCTGGCGCGTCCTTTCCTGAACTCGAAATGAACTCTCCGTTAACGTAACCGTAAAAGTCGGTGGGCGAGATCTGACCGCTCAATTGTTGCAGCAGCAAGCCGGACAGTTCCTGAAAATCATTAAAAATCTCCTTTTTCGTCTTCCCTTTATTGAGACTCTCCTGCATGAAGGCGGCGGCGTTTTCGAGAGCGATGTTGGCCAGGCTCATCCTGTATGAAATAGACATCTCCGCGGACGACAGGAGCTTATCGACATCCGAGCGCAGCTGTTTCTCGACTATGCGGGTCGAAAAACAGGAGCTGGTCAGCACCATGAGGAAAAAAGCGATGAAAACCAACGCGAGCTGCACCTTGTTTTTTTTGATGGTTTCTCTTATGCCCATAGCGCGTCCCCGCCAGTCTCCCGATCAGAACGCCGTTTCAAAAATCGGGTGGCAATTCGGGGCGATCTTGTCTGACGCTCCGAGGAACACACCCGCGAGCAGTGGGTCGAATTGCCGCCCTGACTCTTCCGCTATTATCTCAAGCGCGTCCTCATGCGAGAACGCCTTTTTATAGGGCCTCTCCGACACGAGGGCGTCGTACACGTCAACGATTGCCATCATCCGCCCCTCGAGCGGTATGTCGTCCTCCGACAACCCCCTGGGGTATCCCATACCGTTCCACTTTTCGTGATGCGTGCCAGCCATGATGCCCGCGTGGGTTAAAAAGGCACTCTCTCTGGAATCATGCTGAATTTTGAGGATGATCTTCTCGCCGAACGTCGTGTGCATTTTCATCTCATCGAACTCCTCCGGAGTGAGTTTGCCAGGTTTCTGCAGGATGCAGTCCCTTATTGCTATCTTGCCCACGTCGTGAAGCTGGGCTGATTGCAGAAAGAGCGGCTTATCCCACGCCTGGGTAATGTCGCTGTAAACGCAGCATCGTGTCATCTCGTCCAGCAGGATCGCTAACAGACGCCCCGTGCGCTCTACGTGGCTCCCGGTCACGTCGTCGCGGAACTCCACAAGGTTGCCTATCGTCTTGAGCAGGGCGTTTTGCAGTTCCAGAACAGATTCCGTCTTTTCATCCACCATCTGTTGGAGGTTATTGTTGAGTTTTTTAAGATGGCGCTTCTGTTCCTCAAGTTGAATTTGCAGATCGACGCGTTTCAGAAGGAGCTGGGGCGAGAAGGGTTTTACTATGTAGTCGACCGCGCCCAGGGATAGCCCCTCGATCTCGCTGTCCGCGTCGGACTTGGACGTGAGGAAGATGACGGGTATGCGCGCCGTGTCCGGGCTGCTCTTAAGACGCCGTATGACTTCATAACCGTTGATTTCCGGCATCATCACGTCGAGCAGTATCAGATCGGGCGTTATCTCCTCAAGAAGCCCGAACAGTTTTTTGCCAGAAGGCATGGTAAAGACGTCATACCGCCCCATGAGCGTGTTTCTTGCTAATTTAAGGACAATGGGGGTATCGTCAACCAAGATTATTTTTTTGCGCTCACTAAACATGAACATAATGCCACCCTTCAAAGGCTATAAAATACCGACAAGAACAAAATTAAACCGCGCCGAACCATTTAGTTAAAATACTTTAAAACCAAATCTGTAGAAAAAATCTTTTTTTGCTTTGCTGCATAAAATTTTAACGATGACTATCTTTATATTTTTGTAAATTTTCCAAAATAATCTAGGTAAATAATCGAATTTACACTAAATTACAACGAAGGAGCCTGAGTCGCATACGATAAATCAGCCTTGACTTATTGTCAAGACCCCTGGCTTTGCGTTTATCCACGAGGCCATGTCCTGGAACAGCACATACGCGCCGGCACACGTTCTCTCAATATATCCTTTGTTCAAAAGAGCGGGATGATTTGGGTATTCGAGAGCAATATGCGCAAGTACTTTACTTGTTTTAGACAATCACTAATAGTTCGCACCTTGTCCGCACCCGCTCAATTACCTGACTGACTGGTTTAGATGTGACATTATCAGTATTTACAATGCGGTAAAAACCTTTTTTTCGAAATATATACGGCGTCTCACTGTTCGTATAATTAGTAATTATTATTAACATCCCAATGATTAAAGCCCGCACACTCACTTGAAGTTTTAAACATAACCAATTTTAAATAAATTTAAAGTTAAATTAATCAGTCATATATCTATCTTTATATAAGTAATTAACGCAATTATTATTAAGCATAGAAAACTATATTGATTAAATATCAATGTCTAACGCGGACAAACTTCGGTATTTTATCCTAAATTACGGTATAATCCGCATTGAGATATGTTTGCCTTGAATTAATCCTCAGCGGGCCGGGCCGTTTGTCGCCACGCAAAAGTAGGGGCGGCAATCTGCCGCCCGAATCCGTATTATTTCGTTTTTAAATCAGAGGTATTTTGTTGTAAATGGAAGAATTTCATAACATAGAAGCCGCGCCAGCTATAATTCGCGGAAAATCGCATGTCCCGAGAGTAAATTGGTATCAGAAAAACGCGCTGGCTGTGTTATTTTTTCCTCTTTCCCTTTACCGGCTGGTTCACTGCTTCTTTCAGCGCTTTGCCGGCGCGGAACAGCGGGACTGTTTTCGCCGGGATGTCGATGGTCTCCGCTGGTTTTTGGGGGTTGCGGCCTTTTCGCGGGGCGCGCTCTTTGACTTCGAATGTCCCGAAACCGACGACCTGGATTTTCTCGCCCTTTGCGAGGATAGTTTTAACCGCCTCGAAAAACGCGTCTACCACAGTCAGTGCCTTCGCCTTTGTCAAGTCCGCCGATTTTGCCACTTCGACCGCCAATTCTGCTTTCGTCAATTCGCGTCACTCCCGTAGTTTTATTTTGCCCCTGGAGGAGGCAGTTAAAGAACATTATAACAGCAATTCCGATTCCAAGCCGCCGTACTTTGCTTGAAATCGGAATTACCGCGGAATTATGAATCGCAATAACTCGTATCCGACGAGTTGTTTGGGAATCAGAATTAGATTATGCGGAACGCTCCGCTCAGGACGCACCTGCGCATACGGCAGAAGGACTCCGGCGACGTCGCGCCCTGGCCGGTCGCGGTCGCTATCGTAAGCGTTACGGGGCAGTCAGAGTCCGCGCCGAGGCTGCAATATGCCGGGGCGTTTTTGACGAACATCGTCGTGTCTATCTCGTGAGCCATACGGCTCATGTGGTCTATATTCGTGCTGTAGATAACGGCGGAGTGGCGGAAGCCGTGTTCCAGCCGCAGGGCCATTGCCAGACCGTCGTCGAAATCAGCCACGCGTATCAGCGGGAGAACGGGCATGAGCAGCTCCTCCTGCGCGAACGGGTGATCCTCCGTCGTCTCCACAATGATCAAACGCACGGACGCCGGAACCTTCAAGCCGATCTTTTCGAGTATGTACGTGGCGTCCTTCCCGACGAAATTCTTGTTCGGGGTGTGATCCTCGTTCAGTACCGTGCGCTCCAGCAGCTCTATCTCCTTCTTGTCCTTGAGCTCGTAAGCGCCGTTCTCGAACATGCGCTTTTTCAGCTCGTCGGCGACGCAATTGACCACGATCAGTTCCTTCTCGCAGACGCAGAGCAGGTTGTTGTCGAAGGATGCCCCATCCACGACGCCCTTGCCCGCGATGTCGAGATTGGCCGTCTCGTCGACTACGACCGGAGGGTTACCGGGGCCGGCGCCTACAGCGGGCTTGCCCGATGTGAGCGCGGCCTGGACGACGCCGGGACCACCCGTTGCTGAGATCAGCTTGACCTGCGGGTGCTTCATTAGCTTGCCGAGATTTTCCATCGAGGGCTCTGTGAGCGCCGAGACCAGCCCGTCGGGCGCGCCGCAGGCCGCGAGCGTCTGACAAATGATCTGTACCGTATGGAGCGAGACGTTCAGCGCCTTCGGGTGCGGAGCGAATATGACGGAGTTGCCGCCGGCGATCATGCATATCGCGTTGTGAATGACGGTTGCCGCCGGGTTCGTACATGGGATAATCGACGCGATCACGCCGTAAGGCGCGTGCTCCTCCAGCACGAGCCCCCTGTCGCCGCTTATCGCGTTCGGCTTGATGCTCTGTGGGCCGGGAGTCTTTTCTATCGTCACGCTCTTTTTGATTATCTTGTCGCGGAGATTGCCCATGCCGGTCTCCTCGACCGCCATTCTGGCAAGCGACTCTACGTGCGGACGCAGGTCGGCCCTGATCTCCTCGATAATCTGGCAGCGCCTGTCAAGCCCGAAGTCGCGGTGCCATACCTCCTGGGCTTTTACAGAATCCGCGACATACTTGTCGACGTCGCATACACTGCCGCGCTGCGGCTCGCTTATCGTGTCTGATAGCTTTAACAGAACTTGCTGGACTATCGATTGGATATCAGCGCTCTGAGTCATCTAGTTCACTTCTCCTTTGTGTATGGTCTTATTTAAATCTTTGATAAACAATTTAGATTATTAAACCTGATACTTTTCGAATAAGCTGACCACCGCGTCGGCTACGGCGAGATCCTCATCTACCGTGCCTCCGCTCACGCCGATAGCGCCTAAAATTTCCTCCCCGTCGCGAAGCAGCCGTCCGCCCGCTATTATGGAGAAGAACTCGGGCTCGTTCTGAACGCCGTAAAATGGCGCTCCGGGCTGCGCAAGCGGCGTTATGTCCTTTGTGTCGAGCTGGATTCGGACGGCGGACCGGGCCTTGCTCTGGGCGTGCGAGAGGCTCACCAGGAGCGCGCCCTCCATGCGGTGAAGGGCGATCAGTTCCCCGGAAGCGTCCACCACGGCGAATACCAGCTTCTTGCCGATGCTTACGGCTTTGCGGTTTGCCTCACCGAGGAGCGCAAGCGCCGTATCCAGATTGAGTTTCTTGGCTTTGGCCGCCGCGCCGTTTAAATTGGACGCCCTGTTTATGACCTCGCGTGTTATCATGTCCACCTTGCTTTCTACGTCCACTTTATGCGCAAACGCGAAGAGAAAGTCAGAAAGCCTGTTTATGTACTTGTATGCCTGCGGCTCTATGTCGCCGCCGCCCGCCATGATTTGCAGGGCAAAGCGCTCCGCGCGCCTCACCGTCGAGCGGGCGAGGTGAATGGCCGCGCCGGCTTGGGATTCGCCCGGGTTGACGAAGCTGCCGCTCATCGGGTAATCGGCCAGAATTTTATCTATGCGCTTTTCGAGTTCTTCCGGATCCGGCGCGGGCTGAGGTTTCTTTCCCCTCGCGACGTAAGCCATCAGTTGTATGAGGCCGCTCTGAAGCTCGTCTATCTCCCCTTTGACGGAAGCCGGCGCCAAGCTCTTCGCGAGGCCGAGCGCCGCGTTCACCTCGTCGAGCGCGCCGTTCGTCTCGATGTGAAGGTCGTTTTTATCGACTAAAGTCCCGTCCCAGAGTCTTGTTTTCCCGGCGTCGCCAGTTTTCGTGTAAATTTTTGGCATCCTGATTATCCTCCATCCAAGCAAAGGATTTAATAAAACGCTGATTAATTTGTCTAAACGATTTTTACCGTTTGAGAAGCCGGACACCACAAGGGTTTAAACTATTCTAAAGGCCCCCGACAACACGCACCTTCTGATCCTGCAAAAAGAGAGCGGAGTTACGGGTCCCTGCCCCGTCATAGTCGCTATTGTGAAAGCTGTCGGGCAGTCACCATTATAACCTATCGCGGAGAAGGTTGGGGCGTTTTTTGTAAAAATAGACGTCTCCATCGCCCTGGCCATTACGCTCATATTGTTTATGTTGGTGCTGTATATCGCCGCCGAGTGGTGCAGGCCACCCTCTGTCCTTACGGCGGACGCGAGCCCGTCCTCGAAGTCGGCGACCCTTACCATCGGCAGTACCGGCGCCATTATTTCCTCCTGCACGAGGGGATGAGTCTCTCCCGTTTCAACAAGAATCATCTTAGTCTCCTCCGGTGCCGATACCCCTATCGCTCGAAGGATATGCGCGGGGCTTTTGCCGGTCAAGCGCCCTTCCATGAGCGCCTTCGTAAGACGCCTCACGTCTTGCGGATCAGTCAGCGAAACGGCGCCAAGGTCAAGCAGATATCCGATCAGTTCATGAGCCGCGCCGTGAACCACGAAGAGGGCCTTTTCTCCGAGGCAGGACGCGTTGTTGTCGAAAGAACACCCCTGGGCGATGCCGCGCGCCGCCTTGCGGAGATCCGCGGTCTCGTCCGCTACGATCGGAGGGTTTCCCGGTCCGGCCGCTACTGTCGGTTTCCCGGAGCGGAGCGCGGAGGAAACAGCGTCTTTGCCGCCGGTAACGCAGAGCAGTGATACGGACCTGTGATTCATCAGCCTCTCGATGGAGGGCCCGCTTGGCGCGGATATGGCCGATACCAGCCCTTTCGGCGCGCCGAGTTTTACGAGCGCGCTATCGAGCGCCGCCGCCGCACTCACGGTCGTCCTTACCGCCGCCGGGTGCGGGGAGAATACAACGCTGTTTCCGCCGGAGATCATGTTGATGGCGTTGCTCAAAACCACAGCCGCCGGGTCTACGGACGGCACAAACGACGCAATCACCCCGAACGGAGAGGATTCCTCAAGCGCCAGCCCATGATCGCCCGTTATGGCGTTTGCGCGGAAGAACTCCGGCCCCGGCGTTCTCTCCAGCGCCAGACGAATTTTCCTCTCCTTGTCCTCCTTGCGCCCCATGCCCGTCTCGCCGAGCGACAGAGCCGCAAGTTCGCTCACCGTTTCCCCGCCTGTGAGCGCCGCCCTTGCCCCGTTTATGATTCCGATGCGGTCAGCCAGCGAGAAATCCCACTGCCATGCCATCTGAGCCCTCAACGACGCCGTAACGGCCGTGTCGACGCGCCCATAAAGGGAACCGCCATTTTCCAGGATGTCGGCTACCCTGCGGGTTATCTCCCACACTAAATGCTCGTCGATGTTACGCTCCACGCAAGCGGCCTCTTTTTTACAGGATCAGGACCCGTTCGTCTATATCGGTCGTGTCGACGATACCGACAATCGCCGCGTCTATGGGATTGTCGTAGGACTCGGAGGCCGCGTTCCTCGCGGAGCTGCCAGACGTGTACAGGATAAGCTCTCCCGTTCCCGCGCCGACCAAGTCGACAGATACCAGAAATTCGCTGCTCCCCCTCGACGGAACCAACTGCGCGCCCTCTCCGGGCTTGAGTTTTTGAACCAGCAGCAATTTATGTCCTCGCAGCCTTTCGTCCTTGCGCGTCGCGACGATCGACCCAACAACCCTTCCAAGATTCATAGGATCACTCCTTCATTTTTAAGGGCGTCCAAAACTTGCCTCACGTCCGCGATGTTGCCCACGAACGCCATCGACACAATGTTCTGCGGACAGTTCCCCATGACCTCCGCCACGTATACGGGGCTTATCTTCGCGCCTATGTCCGCGGCGTAAAATATCTCTGGTATCGTGCCCTGAACCATCAGAACAGCGCCCCAGCTCACGGCCTTCAGTTCGTCCCCAAGAGACGCCGCCTTCCCGAAAGCCATACGGCGCATCAGCATCTTCTTTACGGATTCAGACGGCGCTAAAATTAATTTATAACCGAGAGCCATTAAGAGCCCCCCCAATAAAAGTCATACCTAGCCGCATACGGGCGGCGCCTTCTCCCTCCAGAGACGTGCCGCTATCCCCGCCGGAGTCACCATGAGAGGATGCGGGCATATATACACCGGGAGCCCCACCGTGTCGGACAGAATTTCCTCCGCGCCGGGAAGCGCGGCGCCGCCGCCTACTGTCAGCACCGGAACCTTTCCGTAGTATCCGCTCTCCTTGAGGTGATGCTTTACGATAGTCGCCATCTTTTCGAGCGTCGGGCGCAACATCGGCACAAGATGCGGATGGCGCTCGATATCGCGCTTCATCTGCTCGGCTTTGTCGAAGTCAATGTCCTGAGCGCCCGCTAAAACAAGCGTCATGTGGGTGCCTCCAGTCGGTTCGTCCGCCGAATAAACCACATTGCCGCGTTCGAGAATCGAGATGCCGGTCGTACCTCCGCCTATGTCGACGATAGCTCCGTCAAGCATGGAAAGCGCGTCGGACGCGGCGGTTGGTTCCTCGTACAGTCCCTCGCAGCTGAAACCCAGAGATTCCACGACGTTCGCGCAGACGCGCGCCGTGCGCTCCGAAATTCCCGGGGGATAGGCGGCGGCGCCAATGCCGGTGAGCTCTCGCCCCACCCTGCGAGTGAGGCGGTCGAGGCACTTGCGCATCGCGTTTATCGCAGCCAGATAGTCGACCACGACTCCGTCCCTTACAGACGATCCTGATGACTCCATCTCAGCGCCTACCGGCTCTCCAAGCTCGTTCAGCGCGACTAAAACCGTGTTCGTCGTTCCCAAGTCGAAGCCAAGATACAGCTTCTTCCACTCCGAAAGAGGCGCTGTGTTCTTCAGGGATTCTTCGAGAGGTTCAAGCAACCCTCTCACCCTGCCAATGTCATAAGGCAAGCCGGACGGCGCATCTTCGCCCAATATCTCCTCCGCTGCCTGGTCTGTCTCTATCTTCAGAAGGTCCTCCATAAGCCCTTAAATGTCCCCTCCATTATTTACGGTTCGCAAGTATTGTTTTGTTCGTCCGGCAGGCATATACCTTCGCCCGCATGCGCTCCGTCTTTTTCGATGCCGACGGACGAAAGGATCGCGTCGAGCCCGTCGTCGGGACGAGGAATCACGTGCGTGGATATGACCGATCCTATCACGTTCGCGGCGGCGGCGCCGGCGTCGACCGCGGCTTTCACCGCTCCGACATCCCCCTGCACCATGACCGTCACGAGCGCGCCTCCGGATATTTTATGACCCACAAGGCGCACGTTCGCCGCCTTTACCATCGCATCCGCGGCCTCGACCGCGCCCACGAGTCCCTTTGTCTCTATCATGCCAAGAGCGTCAAGCATATTTGAAGCACCTCCCGATTTGACGAAAACCCCGGTGACAGCGCGCCGGACTCTCTATTCTCTCTATTTTGGCTTTCTGCCCCTGCGCCGCGGATTCTTCCTCGGCCGAGGAGTGCCGTCCGGCTTCGCCTCCGAGTTACCTTCAGGTTTCGAGTCATCGTTTTCAGGGTTCGCGTCAGCATTATCGTCCGGGCTTAGGCCGGCGTCGTTTTCCGGTATTTCGTCCGCCTTCTCCTCTGGCGGAATAATGACCGGTTTTGGAATATCCGTATCGACCGGCACGATATCGTGCGCCGGACGTTTCGCGAGCGGGGCCTCATCCTTAATCACCGGCAGGTTCGCCGGCGCTGGTGATTCGTTTGGGCCGGGCTCTTGGCTGAGCCACTCCGAAGCGCCCTGCGTGTCCGCATTCCAGACCATTATCGGGCCCAACCCCTCCCCTGGCCTGGGTATTACGTCCGTAGACCAGACGCGCGCTACTTGTGAGGACACGGCCTTAGCCACGTCTATAGCCGCTTTGACTGCCCCGACGTCGCCTACTATTTTTATCGTTATCAATCCCGAGCCTCTGGAGTTTTCCCTCCCGATAAGCTCCACGTTTGCGGCCTTCAAGGCCGCGTCTGCCGCTGTTACTGCCGAAGCGAGCCCCAGGGATTCTATAAAGCCCATAGCCTTGCCTCTGCTCATACCGACCCCCCACCCTTCCGCATTCC
Source organism: Synergistaceae bacterium (assembly GCA_031269875.1). Lineage (GTDB taxonomy): Bacteria > Synergistota > Synergistia > Synergistales > Synergistaceae > JAIRNC01. The sequence continues at coordinate 21,021 of JAISYM010000019.1, read as the reverse complement.
GTTAAGCAGCGCCTCCGCCACAATTCGCGCCAACTCCGCCGTATTATCCTCCTGAGCCGGGTTCAGCGCGGCGGTTGGTTCAAGCGCCACAGCGCCGGATTCGTCCGCCGCCTCGGGGACTTCCGCCGGTATCGGCTGGCTCTTTGAAATTCGCGCCGCCGCCTGCCCCAACCAGCGAAGCTGGCGGACGTCAGCGGCGTCCATTTCGATGTACGGCTCATTGTTTACGGCTACCAGCGCAATGGCGGCGCTGCCATCCCGTCCGATGCCAATGCCCACTTCAAGTTGTGAGGAGAGGCATGCGAAACGAGCGAGTTCCTTCGTGTCTCCGCTCCGGACACTCCACGCGAGCGGCGTACCCTCCTCCTCACAACCGTCGGCGACTCTCCGGGCCTCGGCCTCCGGGTAGGACGGGTCCGTTACGAGCCATATCGCGGGCATTTTTTCGGGCAGAGCGCTATCGGAATCGACTCGCCCGAACCAGGCAGTCCGGGAATTCATTGCCCATCCGCGACAGACGAGAGAACGAGCCCTGTCGCGACGGCGTTTCTCGGACCTTCGGTCGAACGTATGTTCCCGCGTCCGGCTACAATGCCGTAACGCGCCAAAGCGTCCGTTATCATGTTAGCTATCTCGAAGTCCTTGGCCGAGCCACCGACCAAGACTACATAATCGACCAGCCTTATATTGTTATTTGGCGCTACTTGTTCGAGCGCCCTTATGGCGTTTTTGACGAATACTTCCTGCTTCGCCTTGCGCCTTGCCGACCTCACACGCTCGACGTTGATGTTGCCGAGCATGAGCGGCTGCATGAAGTCATTGTCATGGAGAAGCGAGACCCTTCCATAGGCGGACGGATCGATCGGCTCGCCGAAGAAGCGCACCGTCCCGTCCTCCTGCCTGATGTGAAAGGCGCTCTCCACCCTGCAGAGCGGGTTGCGTTTTATGGCTTCCGCGAGTTCCATGCTCTCGAAACCGAGTTCGGACGCTATGATCGTATTAACCATGTTGCCAGCGCCTGCCAAGTGCGTCAGCGTGACCGTTCCGTCCGTCCTCATAAATGACGCGTCGGAGCTGCCGGCCCCAAGGTCTAAAATCGCGATCGGCGGCTTTGTGCCGGGTGTGGTGAGCGCGCCTCTGATGGCCATATCCGCCTCGACGCCGCCCACTTCGACCTTGACCCCAAGATCCCGCGCGACGGCCGCCGCGAGTTTCTGCATGGGGAGTTCTTCCGTTTTGACCATGACAGCGAGCGCCACGCCGGATTCGAGGGAGAACTCGCCCGCGACCCCGCCCACTACCTTCTGTGGGACGAGCGTGTCTACGGCAAGGAGATCTTTGATGTAAACGTCCGCGATCGGTATCTCTGTCAGATCCGACATCGTGCGGCGCACCCTCTCCATCATCCCGCCGACGTTCGTGCCGGGCTGTCCAAATATATTTTCCACCGGGCAGCATGCCAGGATTGTGTTCTGTATCGCGTCCGCACCGTCCTCAACATTGACAGTGCGCTTGCCCTGCGGCCCGATGATATAAAGCTCTCCCGCCGGGATGCGGCGTTCCTTGACCTCGCCGAGCGGCGTTCTTATCACCACGGCGGAGCGGTTGCCGACGAGCGCGCGGGCCACGGGGACGATCTGTTTTGTCTCCTCCGGCGACAGATCGAAGAGCGTGGCTATATCATAAGGATTCGCCAACAGCTCCACGACGCGGCCCGGAGGCGCTACCTCGACGCAGCAGCGCATACCGAGCGGAACGCGCTCTATCGCCGAGACCTCATCCACAATCGGGATGACGCAGGGGAGACGGTTCACTATCAGCACGCCATCGTCCGATTGGCAGATGGCGGCCGCGACTTTGACCCCCCGTGCAATCGCCTCTCTGATCTTGGCCGCCACGAAATCGTAGTCGTGTTTAGCCCCTATTACCGGTATCACTGTCTCATCGGTGCGAACGGCGTCAATCCCCTCGAAGGAGATCGTCGTTCCCAGCCCTACGCCTACGCCGCCCGGCGTGGACGGGTTATGTCCTATCATTGTCGACTCGGTAACGATGGTCTCCGTGACCGTCTCCATAGCGACGTCGCCGATAACGGGAGCGGCTTTGTTGAGACGGATCACGTCGACGGCGCCATACTCGTCACGTTTAAAGCCGGCCCGCTCGAGCGCCATGCCCAAAGAGGCGCGAAGCCCCGCGATATTTTGAAGCGTGCCCTTTATGCCGGTCGTATCGCTTATGCCCGTGGCAATAAACGTGACGTTCCGCCCATCTACGCGGGCCAAGGCAGTTTCGGTAGTCGCGTTACCAATGTCGATGCCTGCCACAATCGCCATCAAATTCATCCTTTCGAATATCCAAGGAATTACACATTGGCGCACATCAGCCTTCTGAACTTTTTGGAACTGCCGGTCGATTGGGCCCCGGAACCCGCTGGAGGAGTTCCGAGGCCCGAAAAGGCTATTATTCTGCGGAGGGCAGATCGCCCTTCAGGAGCTTGCGGCGCTGGTAGACATCCGCGGATTCGCGAACGAAGTTCGCGCAGACGGACGCGCCGAATTTTTTCTCAAGCTCTTCAGCGATCGAGAGGAGTTCGTCCTTCGTCGAGCGATGCGGCCTGAGGCTATTGTAAATTTCAAGTATCCTGGCGTCCGGAACTTTCGTCAGTTCGCCCGCTCTCCCCAAGTTTAGCGCTATTTGGGAGCGGCCCGCCGACGTCGCTATTTCGCCCTGCATTTTAAGCACTTCAGGGCTTATGCGGAAATCGTCGAACGTGACTTTCCCGCTCTCGATGTTCTCGAGCGTCAACTCCTCAAACGGAATTCCGCGAGGGCTCTTAAGCAAATCCTTGCGCTTCATGCCGAGGGGATAGTCGGCGGCCGATATCCCGCTGCCCGACGCGGCGGCCGGCTGAGTCCCGCCGTTTACTCCTTTTAGAACTTGACGCACAACGTCGGCTATAAGCTGTTCATTTATCTGTGCCATAATTATATCCCCCCTATTCGAAAGTCACCGACAGCTCCTGCGGAGCTTTCGAACGATCAATGAAGCTCGCCTCCTTGTTGTGCAGGAGAGCGGCAAGCCCCTGGTAACGCGGGCGCGCCATCGGATCGTTTTTCGTCGGAACAGGATTCGGGCTCTCGCCCTTCGCGTACTTGGCCGCGTTTTTGCCGATAGCGCGGAAGGCCGGGAGGTCAATGACGGGCGCCTGCGGGAAAAGTTCCAGATTCGACAGGGGGTTCAGGTCACGCTGGTGGATTATCGAAGTTCCGCGCGAGAGAATCCCAATGCCTATCCCGGAGCCGGAGAGCCTTGCTCCCAGGTGCGACATAAAAGCGACGTCCGCCGTGTGGTAAACGCGGATTACGCGAACGTGAAGGCCCTCTTCCTCAACGCCGGCGAATACCTGCCTCAGGACATCGGCAAGAGGAATACCGGTGATTGTTTTTTTAAATGTAGTCGCAAACGCCGGAGATATCGCGAGGACGACTTCTTTAGGGTCAGTGCCGCGAGCGGCTTTGCCGGTCTCGGTCAATTTTACTCCGGCGACCTCTTCCGGCGCCGCTGTCGCCACAGAAGCGCCTGAAGATCCGCCGCCGATCTCCGCAAGGACTTCAGCTACGATTTTTTCCAGCAGTTCGGTATTTATCTGCATATCTATTTCCCCCCCTCTTCCTAGACATCCTCAGCGCGAACAGCCCACGGAATCGACTTGATCTCGTTCCAGCGGCCGTCTGACATCTTGTAGCCGGTGCCTGGCCCCGCGTACGTGTTGGGGTCGTTAACCGCGCTGTAAACGGCGCCGTCGCTGTCGATCCAGGCGGATGTCTGGAGATAGTCTCCGGCGACGCGCTGACGCATCATGAGTATTATCGACTCGGCTATATCGCGGAAACCGCGCTTGGCAAGGGCTTTCGCTACATCGACGCCAGTGATGCCTTCCTTCATTAGACGCTCCGTAGCCTTCAAATCCTCTGGGATGTTGCGATCGCCCACATCTTTTGTACCGTGGGCGTATGTGGCCAGTTCGACCTCTTCGTCCGTAATCGGCGGGAAGCCGAGTTCGGCGAATACGGCCTGAAGCGCGCGCGCCGCCTTATTGCGGATCGCGATAACGTCTTCCTCGCTGACCGGACGAAGCCCGCCGTCGACCTTGAAGTCGCGCTGGATGGAGAGGAAGTCGTCCATGTCGTCAATATCCCAGTTGGAGCCCGCGAACATATTGTCGTAGTTGGGCTCTGCCGCGTAGCCGGAGAAGATGAGGTCCGTGCCTGGGAATAGCTGGGGGATGGTGCGCGCCGTGCGGCGCTGGTCGGAGTGGGAGAACGTCTGGTCGTTGCCGGAAGCGACTTCGAGATCGAGGCACATCGTAACAAGGTTCTCGCAGGCGATGGCTCGCAATCCGGACGGGACAGCGCCGGGAACGCCGATACAGGAGATGGAGCCGTTCTGTAGTCCTTGAACTCCCGCGCCCTTCGTGACCATGATGCACAGCACTTCGAGGTAAAGCATAGATTTGCCTTCGGCGGCGCCCATCTGAACCTCGGAGCCCGTGCCGGAGGTGAAACGCATCTTGAGCCCGCGGCTCGCGTAGGCGGATGCCAAGAAGGACTTCGACCACGGCGTATCGTCGCCGTCCACGAACACGCTCTCCGTGCCGTATACGGAAACTGTCTCCGCGTAGCTCGTGAGACCCCTCATGCCGACCTCGAGCTCAAAGGCCTCCTCGAGCGCGTCCTGCGTGAGCGTACCGCGGCGACCGGTCTGGCCTCCCACCAAAAGCGCAAGGGCGTTGAACGCGCCGTAGCGGACTATGCCGACTGTAGTCTCCATTTCTATGAAGCCGCGGAGTGCGCCTTCGGCGGCGTCAGCGGCCAAAAGAACGGGGTGATCCTTGACGTTCGTGATATGGCACTGGTTGCCGGGCGTCTGGCGGCAGCGCATCTTCTGCATCGCCATCATTATCTCGACTATGTTGAGACTGTCCATGACCCGGGCTATCTTCGCCGGGGTAAGGGCCGTCATAACACGGATACATTCGCCGCGGGGAACATTTACGTCGACGAGCATCCTGGCTATCTCCAGCTCGCTCTTCGCCATAGCCTCCGGGGCGTTCTTGACGTTTATAGCATAGTCGGCGACGAACTGCTCGATCATGGAGAATTCCTCGCGGCGTCTGCCGTCCATCTCCACGACCTTGTCGCCCTCTATCCTGATAGAAGGTTTCGGGTCATTTGGGCTGCCCATAGCGATGAGGCCAACGTCGATCCACTCGCCGATAAATCCGTCTTTATGAACAGGGCGGTTTTCCAGCACCTCAAATCTCTTACTGCGCTTGCTTACTGCCATAAAAGCCACCTCCTTAACTCTGCGTATTCCCGGGAATTCCTAAATGTATGGGACCGTAGCCGACTTCGCCTTGCCTCCCAGAGAATGGAGCAGTTTCACGCCTACGTCGCGGGCGGAGATAATGGACTGACGGACGGCGCCGGAATCGCCGCTCACCATGACAAAAGCCTCATTGGTGAAGCAGGTGCCCTTCGCGGGCGAGCAGTACTGATACGCCTCCACCTCGGCCGCCTTCAGCGCGGTATCGCTGATTACGACGCCGATACCGGCGGGAGCGCCCAGAATGAGACCGAAAGCGCGGCCTACAGGAGCGCCCAGGGCCTTGTTAAGGCAGTAGCTGGCGCGAGCGGTGTACTGGAGTTCCAGGTAACCGACTTCATTCGCCCAAACGTCGCCGAAGAACTTCGGCAGTTCCTTGAGGGAGACCTCGATGGCGCGCTTCGCGTCGGATACGTCCTCGGCGCCGAAGATTATGAGAGCGCCGTGTCCGCATCCGCCCTCTGTGTCGCGGCACATCTCGGCGGAGACTATCTCGGTGTTGGTGGCTTTGACGGCTTCGTCGGCCGCCATGAGCTGCGGGCCGGCTCCGACGCGGTCAGAGAGTATGCCGATCGAGCGGTATTTCTTGTCGATGCCCATAAGCTCGTGAAGACGCCCCTCCACGTTCGCGATCACAAGGCCGATGGTGTGCCCCATCGCCGTTCCGATGTACTCTGTGCAAGCTGCCGGGACACAGCAAGCCTCCTCTACCGGTTTTGACTCACCAGGAGCCTCGCTGGCAAACCTCTTCATTACCTCATCCATTACTTTTTTTACAGTTTCTTGCTCCATCTATCGCACCTCCTCATATTGGAAAGAGTTTTAACCCATTTTAGGAAGAATTTTTTCCGTGTCGGTATGCGGACGCGGGATGACGTGTACGGATATAATCTCGCCGACCTTCTTAGCGGCTGCGGCGCCGGCGTCAGTAGCCGCCTTCACCGCTCCTACATCCCCTCGCACCATCACCGTCACGTATCCGGAACCGATCTTTTCATAGCCGATCAAGTGGACATTCGCGGCCTTGACCATTGCGTCAGCGGCCTCGATCGCCCCTACCAGTCCCCTGGTCTCGATCATGCCAAGCGCTTCACCGTTCATCTGATGCACCTCCCAGAATGCTCTCAATTTTAACTCTCAACTGCGGTATTCCTTCGCCTGTCACTGATGAACAGCGCATCACCTCCCTAGCGCCTGCTACAACTAGAGCCCGTGCGGATTTCTGTATCATGGGCTCCGTCGCTATGTCAATCTTTGTAACAACCCCCAGTACCGCGCCCCTTATAGCGGTGTTGAACTTTGGCGGGTAGCGAGATGTCTGTGTTGGGTCCGCGAGAAAGAGGACGAGTCCCGCTTTGTTCGCGTTTTGAAGCAAAGACCTGTAAAGATATAGGTGATTCAATAACTCCCCAGGCGTGTCGATGAAAAAATCCCCGTGAACGACCATCTGGGTTTTGCTAACTTCGTCTATGTAGCCGAGCGCCTTCAGGAGAGTGGACTTTCCGGCCTTAGTCGGGCCGGCGACCATAAGCCTCTTGTTTCCCTGAAGGTATTCCGGCCCGCCATCCACCCCGCTAACTCCTCGTGATCGAGGCTGAGGCGAACCCTAAAATATTGGATAGAGCGTGCATTGCGTTTAAGAGTGCCGACTCGACGGCGGAAACCTCTCCGCTGAAGACCAATCCTCCAGTAAACCGGTCGACAAATTCCACCTTGACGTTAGCGGATTTTGAAGCCGCGTCCGCCGCGATGATTGAACCTTCCCCTGGAGTTATAGTCATTATACCCACAGCGCCTTTATTGTCCACCCCGATTCTCTCACAAATATCCCTGTTGGGGTTTGCGATGATGTGGGCGATGGTCACCTGTTTTCCAGGGACAAACTCCTGAATGATCCTCGTCTTTTCTCCGGCGTCGTAAGCCATCCGCTCTTCTCCTTAAAACTTTCGCTATGTGTTATGAAATTATAGCGAAAAATCAGCGTTTCTCAAGTGACCTGCTGGCAATTATATCAATTCCTGTGCCGCAAATGTCACCAATAATGACCTGCCCTATAGAAATCGGCGCGTCGGCGCGCGCGAACGCCACTTCCATCGTTACGTCACGAACCTTTGACAGCGGCAGAGGCGTCCTGCTGCGAACGGGACATACTGGAAGCGAGGCGCCGCTCACTCTCACGGTAGAGGTGAACGTGCGAACGGGGTTTACAACCTCGTTTTGGGCGTACTTCACCCCCAGCGGACAGCCGTTGTCCTCTACGCTTAGAACCTCCTGCCCCCGTACGGTCACCTTCAGGAGGCAGCCAACCGGGCAGGAAACGCACAGAAATTTTTTGGTCTCCTCGTTCAAAGCCATGTCAATCCTCCACAACCCCGCAGATATTTCTCAATCTTTATTTTACGGCTTCCAGGCCGATTTTTATGCTCTTTACGTCACCGGGCAGCGCCCGCAGCTTTTGCGCGTCAATCTTGACCTCGTTCATCTCGCCGGGTCTGGCGTAGCGGAGCGTCTGGCTGAATATTCCGGGTTCCGCGTAGAGTTTGCATCTGCCCTCTATGGGTTCGGCGACGCGGAGGAATACGGTGGTGTCGCGCGCGCCGCAGAGCTTCTGCGGGGAGACGACTCTTATGTTGGGCGTCGTCTCGACGGCAAACTCCCTCGGCCCTTTGCCGAGCTTTCCAAGGGCATAGAGCGCCGCGCTGCTTCCGGCCCTCTCCCCGGCCTCGCTCACGAAGTCGACCAGGTCGTACACTACCACGACGTTGCCGGCCGCGAATACGCACTCGGCGCTCGTCTGAAGCAGCTCATTCACCGCGGGCCCGTTTGTAGACGCCTCCAGCTCTATCCCGGCCATCCGCGAAAGCTCGTTTTCCGGTATCAGACCGACGGCCAGAAGAAGCGTGTCGCACCCGATAAAGCGCTCTGTACCGTCTATAGGCTTTCTGTCCTTGCCTATCTGAACCACGGAGATTCCCTCCAGCCTGTCGCGCCCGTGCAGTTCGCGGACGCTGTGTTCCAGATAGTAGGGTATTCCGAAGTCGTCGAGGCATTGGGCTATATTCCGCCTGAGGCCCGACACCCAGGGCATGATCTCGAATACGGCCACGACCTCCGCCCCTTCGAGTACCATGCGGCGCGCCATGATGAGTCCGATATCGCCGGTCCCCATGATGACGACCTTTTTCCCCGGCATGAGCCCCTCCATGTTTACAAAACGCTGCGCGGTGCCGGCGGTGTAGACGCCGGCGGGCCTGGTGCCCGCTATCCCCAGCGCTCCGGCCGGACGCTCGCGGCACCCCATCGCGAGAACGACGGACTTGGCCCTTACCCTTTCAATGCCGGTATTCGGGTTCATCACCCAGAACGACGCGCTCCGCCGCCCGTCATCGGTCTCATTCGGCGGGTCCATCTGAAAGACCATAGTGTTCAGCGCAAATTCGACGCCGGCCTCCTTAGCCTGTTTAAGGTATCTGTCCATGTACTCAGGGCCGGTCAGCTCCTCCCCGAACATGTGCAACCCGAAGCCGGGGTGGATGCACTGCTGTAATATTCCACCCGCCTCCCAGTCCCGCTCGTAGACGACCACCTTACGGGCGCCTTCCTTGCGAGCGGCTATAGCGGCGGCAATTCCAGCCGGGCCTCCGCCGATTACGGCTACATCGACAATGCTCCCGCCGTCGCTCATAGCGGCGCCCCCGGCAAGTCTTGTAAAATAGGTTCTTTCGTTCTGCTGGTAAGCATGTGTGAATTTCCTCCGTGGCGCGTTATTTCAAGCGGTGAGACACCCAGCTCTCTAGCCAGAATTTCGACTACCCTTGGAGCGCAGAAGCCACCCTGACAGCGGCCTGTTCCGGGGCGCACCCAAAGTTTTACGGCGGCCACGGTGCGAGCCCCCCTGCGAATCGCCTCCACGACCTGAGCTTCCGTCACGCTCTCACAGCGGCAGACTATCTGGCCCCATTTGGGGTCGGACGCGGCGAGGCGCTGTCTCTCCCCTGCGCTGAGGTCTATAAAGCGCGGTATATGTTTTCTCTCCGGTACGAAGGCCGGGTCTTTTTCAAATTTAACGACGTCGCCCAGGTTTTCCCTGATGAGTTCCGTGACGTAAAGAGCGATAGCCGGAGCGCTCGTGAAACCGGGAGACTTGATTCCCGCCACATTGATGAATCCCAGCGGCCGCTCAAGGGCCTTAATGTAAAAGTCGCCCGTGCTTATGTTTGCCCGGACGCCGGCAAATGTCGTGATGGCCATGTTTCTTGGGATTCCGGGTACAAGACGCGCCGCGCCCTCGAAGGTCTCGTCCAGACCGGAGGCCGTGGTGTTTCTGTTCTCCCTGTCGTCCTGCTCGACGGACGTGGGACCGATCAAGAGATTGTCGTCCGCCGTGTGCGTCACCGTTATTCCCTTGCCCAGCTTCGAGGGGCATGAAAAGAGGAACGACGTGACGAAATTGCCTACGGCCTTGTCAAAGATAAAGTATTCCCCCCTGGTGGGGTGAATGATGAAGCTGTCGTCCCCGACCATGCGCGAAATTACGTCCGCGTAGACGCCGGAGGCGTTTATTATGACCGGAGCGTAGAAATTTCCCCTGTTCGTCGAGACGCCGCGAACGCTCGAGCGTGATTCGTCGAAAATAATCGCCGTTACCTCTGTCTCCATATAGAGCGAGACGCCGTTTTGCCTGGCGTTGTCGATAAAAGCCAGCGTCGCCTCGAAGTTGTTCACTATCGCCCCAGACTCGCACCAGAGCGCGGCGGTAATTTCCGGCGACGTGTTGGGCTCTTTTTCGCGGAGCTTCTGACCGGAAATGATCTCCATGCCAACCGTACCGTTCGCCTTGCCCTGTTCATAGAGCTTCTTCAGGTGACGCTCCTCGGATTCCCCTCTGGCGCACACGAAGGAGCCGAATTTCCTGAGCTTGAAGTCCAGCTCCTCGCAGAGAGTGTGGTACATCCTGTTGCCAGCCGGACAGAACTTCGCCTTCGCGCTTCCCGGCTCGTCGTCGAAACCGCCGTGTATCATCGAGCTGTTCGCCCGGCTCGCGCCGAACGGAATATCGGAAGCCCTCTCCAAAACAGCCGTTTTCATAGTATAACGGGACAGCTCGCGCGCTATCGTAGCGCCCACTATCCCACAACCTATAATGAGTACGTCGAAATTACCGTTTTCCTTGACGCTGCCCACCAAGGATATCCTCCTCCCAAACTTCCGCGGCCACAGGCCCGCGCCAGGGAATAAGCTCCCCGGCGCGGGCCTCGGTTATTACTTAGTCTTCAACCCAACCCTTGGACTTCTCTATTGCCTTCTTCCACTCCTTGTAGCCGCCCTCTTTTTTCTCGTCGGACCACACCGGGGAGAAGGTCAGATCCTCGGCCCAGTTCGCGCGGAGGTCGTCCACGTTCGTCCAGAAGCCGACCGCGAGGCCAGCCGCGTATGCCGCGCCGAGCGCCGTCGTCTCGTTTACGACGGGGCGCACGACCTTTGCCCCAAGGATGTTGGACTGGAGCTGCATGAGTAGGTTGTTCTTCACAGCGCCGCCGTCGACTTTGAGTTCTGCCAATGGCACGCCGGAGTCCTTGTTCATCGCCTCGACCACGTCGCGCGTCTGATAGCAGATGCTCTCCAGCGTGGCGCGGATGATGTGCTCCTTGCGGACATAGCGGGTCAGCCCGGCGATGATGCCGCGCGCGTTCATATCCCAATAAGGGGCGTAGAGGCCGGAGAACGCCGGTACGAAATAGACTCCGCCGCAGTCGTCGACTTTGTTAGCGAGATATTCGCTGTCCGGGGACTCGTCTACGATCTTCAGGTTGTCGCGCAGCCACTGGACGGCCGCGCCGGTGATGGCGATGGAGCCCTCCAGCGCGTAGACGCACTTGCCCTCTTCGAGGCTGTAGCCCGCCGTGGTCAGGAGGCCGTTCTTCGACAGCACGGGCGTCTCGCCGATGTTCATCAGCATGAAGCAGCCCGTCCCGTATGTGTTCTTCGTGTCTCCCTTGTTGTAGCAGGCCTGTCCGAAGAGCGCCGCCTGCTGGTCGCCCAAGTCGCCCGCCACCGGGATCGACGCGCCGAATGGCCCTCCGGGGATCGTGTTGCCGTAAACCGCGCTCGACGGCTTTATCTGCGGCAGCATCGCGATGGGGACGTCGAGGAATTTAGCCATCTCCTCGTCCCACTTGAGGGTCTTTATGTTCATCAAAAGCGTTCTGGACGCGTTGGAGACGTCGGTGACGTGTACGCCGCCGTTCGGCCCGCCGGTGAGGTTCCAGATAATCCATGTGTCGATGTTGCCAAAGAGCAGCTCGCCCTTGGCGGCCTTTTCCCTCGAACCCGGCACGTTATCCAGTATCCACTTTATCTTCGTCCCGGAGAAGTAGGGGCTGATCAAAAGCCCCGTGTGATCCTTGACCTTGCCCTGGCCGGTGTCGTCCTGGCCCCACCCCGAAGACTTCTGCCACTCCTTGCAGAAGTCCTCGGTGCGCATACACTGCCACACTATAGCGTTATATATCGGCTTGCCCGTGGCCTTCTCCCAGACGACGGTCGTCTCGCGCTGGTTCGTGATGCCGATGCTGGCGATCTCGTCCGTCGAGATATTGCCTTTTTTGAGCGCGTTTCTCACGACATCCTGGACCCTCGCCCAAATCTCCTGTGCGTCGTGCTCCACCCAGCCCGGCTTCGGGAATATCTGGGCGTGTTCCATCTGATCGGAAACAACTGGAAGTCCGTTCTTGTCGAACACCATACAACGTGAACTCGTCGTACCCTGGTCAATGGCTACCACATATTTTTTCTCCGCCATTTCAAAATCCCTCCTAAGTTGTATTGTAAATTTATATTGTCCGATAGATTCTAATGATCGATTTTTATCAGGTTTTTCGCGACCTCGGCGACTTTTACCACCGACTGCAGGTCTGATCCAGTGCTGGCCTCGACTGCCGCCATCATAGCGCCTTCGAGGACAGGCGCGTCCACTATGACGATCTTTGCCGCCTCTTCACCGGATAACATGCCTACAGCGGCGCGAGACGAGAGTATCGAGCTGCCGAGGTCCGGCACGATGAGGATTCCTTCGCATTTCGGCAGCATTTCCGTAAGAGCATCCGCAATCTTGGCGACGGAGACGCCCAAGCCGCCGTCGTCGTTGCCGCCCACTCCGACGATTGGTATGTCATCGCCCGCGACCGCCATTCCACGAGCGATCTCCGCTATTCCCCTTGCCGCGTCAGCGCTGTGGGAGACGACGAGAATCCCGATCATGCTAATTCTCCGCGCTAGCGTCCCTGAAAGCGGACACGAGATAAAAGATCGACGTTGCGCCCGGATCCTGGTGCCCGATGGATCGCTCGCCCAGGTAACTGCTGCGGCCGCGCTTCGCGAGCATGGGGATCGTATCCTTCATGCCCTGTTCGGCGGCGTCCGCCGCGGCCTTCCACGCCGCTGCATCCCCTTCGGGCGCGTTTGCGCGGAGGGCGTCTATCGCCGGCTGCATGGCGTCAACCATCGTCTTGTCGCCGACTTGCGACTTTCCAAGCGTCGTTATGCCGCTAAGCCCATCCTGCATGGCGTCCGCTATCTCCTCTATAGAAGCCTCCTTACGCCCGGCAAGTTTCTGACCCACTTTCATGAAGTAAGTGCCGTACAGCGGCCCGGCTGAGCCGCCGACGGCACTCATTATCGTCATAGCGGCGTCCTTGAATAACCCCCCGAAATCGCCGTACTCTTTGCCACGGGTCTTTTCCATGACCTTTTTCATCCCGCGATTCATGTTTATCCCGTGATCCGCGTCGCCTATGGCGGAGTCAAGATCAGTCAGATAGTCCTTTTTTTCCTCTACCGCCTCGTTAAATTTTTCAAGTGCGCGGAGCGCCATTTCGAGGGTGAACGCCATGATCTTCCGTTACCTCCCCCAGCGCAGTCCCGGCGTTTCCACCGGGTAGTCCCACAGGGCTTTCGTGCGGCTGTCGAGCTTGAGCAGCGTTATGGAGCAGCCCTGCATGTCGAGGCTCGTAATGTAGTTGCCCACCAGGTTGCGGGCTATCACGATGCCCTTCTTGTCGAGGAATTTCTTGAGGTCGTTGTAGACTACGAACAGCTCGATAAGCGGCGTTCCGCCCATGCCGTTGACAAACGCCAGAACCTCGTCGCCCTCCTTGAACGGAAGGTCGCTCACGATCGCGGACGCCATGTACTCGACTATCTCGGCGGACGTCCTGTGTTTTACCCTCTCGCGTCCAGGCTCCCCGTGGATGCCTACCCCCAGCTCGATCTCGTCGTCCGGGAGGTCGAACGTCGGCTTGCCTGCCGCCGGAACAGTACAGCTCGTGAGAGCTATGCCCATAGAGCGCACCTTTGCGTTAGTATCTTCCGCCAGAGCCTTGACCTCTTCGAGAGACGCGCCGGCCTGAGCGTAAGCGCCGATGATCTTCTCAATCAGGACAGTGCCGCCGACGCCTCTGCGTCCCGCCGTGTAAAGGGAGTCCTTGACCGCGACGTCGTCGTTCACTACGACCTGCGCTACCGAGATCCCCTCTCCGGCCAGCATGTCGGCTGCCATCTGGAAGTTCATTATGTCGCCCGTATAATTCTTTACGAGGAAGAGAACGCCCTTGCCCCCATCCGTTGCCTTTGCGGCCTCGTACATCTGGTCTGGGCTGGGCGATGTGAAGACCTCGCCCGCGCACGCCGCGTCGAGCATACCGTACCCCACGAAACCGCCGTGCATCGGCTCATGTCCGCTGCCGCCGCCCGATATTACGGCAACCTTCGGATACGGAGCCGATTTGCGCGCGACGACACGAACCTGCGGAAGCACTTCAATCAGATCGGGAAAAGCCGCTCCCATACCGGCCAGTGATTCCGTCACTACGTCGTCGACTTTATTGATGAGTTTTTTCAAATTGTAACGCCTCCTAAAAAAAGACTGATTTGATCGTCAGGGGCCTATTACCAGCCGGCTAGTTTGTAAGCGGCAACCGCTACGAGTCCGCCGACTATCGGTCCCGCTGTCGCGACCGAGAGTCCCCAGTACCAGTCGTTCGTTCCCTTGCCGGGGATCGGAAGGAAGGCGTGCGCGATGCGCGGGCCCATGTCGCGGGCCGGGTTCATGCCGTAGCCGGTCGCGCCGCCCATGCCGGCGCCAAGGGCGTAGAGAAGTCCGCCGATCATGAACGGAAGAAGGTTCAGGTTTACGGCCTGCGCGTCCGCGCCGCCGCCGCCAAGGAGCTTAACGATGCACTGAATGCCCATGATGAGGAAGAACGTGGCTATGACTTCGGTGATGAAGTTCGCGAAAATGTCGCGTCGAGCCGGTCCGGTGGCGAATACGGCGAGCTTGAGACCCGGGTCGTCAGTTGCGGCCCAGTGGTTGAGGTACAGGAAATAGACGAGTACGCCGCCCGCTATGCCGCCGGCAAGTTCCGCGGCGATGGTGGGTATGACCTGCGCGGCCGTGTAGTGTCCGCCGATTAAAAACTTGAAGATGGTGACGGCGGGGTTCAGGTCCGCTTCGCCTGAGCCGAACGCCCACGCCGCATAGATGCCCATCATAAGAGCGAATGACCATCCCCAGTTTACATGAACCCAGCCCGCTCCGTTACCCTTTGTGTCCTTCAAAACGAGGTTGGCGACAACTCCGTCCCCCAAGGCCACTAGCGTCATGGTGCCAATAAATTCACCCAGATAAGTACTCATTCTTGAATCCCTCCGTTTGAAATTATATGAAATTTCGTGGCGCGTAACATGACCGGTCCCTTCCCATGTATCCCCCCTTCCCTCGTCTTGAAGACCGGTCGGAGTTCCTGAGTAAAACACAAAACAGAACCTTCATGAAACTGTCGTCGCGAGAACATGCGGGTTCCGCGAAAAACGTCACCGGCACCCTCGCCCGAAGACCAAATGAATTACTTTCGATTTTTTAGACGGCTATATATAACTTGTTGTATTTTTTCCACAAAAAAACACAGACTGATCGAAGGCCGGAACGCTACTTGCGTAGATTCCGTATTGACTATAGCGCTTTTTGCGTATTTTGCAATAGGTAAGCAGAAAAATGAGATAGAAAAAAAATAAGTTCCGAGAGTCGTTTTTTTATAAAAATGGCATAATTGCTTATTTAATGAAGGTCGAGTAAATCGAACAGAAGATGCTCGCCCTCATTAGGCCCTTTAACTCTGCCCATTTTAGATAATTTTAGAAAAAATGAATGAAAGCAACATTCTTAGGCGTAATTCAAGCTCTAAAAGCTTGCCTTTTTGAATGTTTTCTGATAACGTAAGCTATATAAACAAATGCTTTGTTTTTATCGCCGTACTGTTGGCATTGCAGGTAATGTTTATGTGTTATATTTGTAAACTGTGACTCTTGGCGGGAGAGGGGATAGCGGCACGGGGCGGACAATCCCGATGTGATAATATAGATGAAGAGAGCTTTGTATTTTTTATGTACAATTCGCGTTAAATTTTAAGGTGTTAGTCCCAATGGCGCAATATCGCGGTTCAGGAAAAAGTTGAATTTAGGAGGAGACGGAGATGCAGGGAGATAAACTGTTGGATGACATAGGCAGACAGATCCTGAAGGCCCTTCAGGAGAACGCCAGAATTTCCTTTAGCGAACTCGGGAGGCGTGTGGGCCTGTCCTCACCGGCTGTGGCCGAGAGGGTGCATCGCATGGAAGAGGCTGGCTATATTAAGGAGTACAGAGCTATCGTCGATCAGGAAAAGCTGGGATTTCCTATCACGGCTTTTATAAGGGTGGCGGCAAACGTCGGCAAGCTGAAGGAAGCTGACGAGATGGCGCGCACCATCCCCGAAGTTGTAGAGGGACATCACCTCACCGGAGCGGACGGCTTCATACTCAAAGTCGTAGTCGCGTCCGTAGGCCACCTCGAGGAAATTATCAACCAGATAGGCAACTACGGCCAGACCACAACGTCGATCGTCCTCTCGTCACCCGTTTCGTCAAGGGTACTAGCACCCTTTTTCCCAATCTAAAAAATAAGTGGTAAAATAGCAAGTAAGAAATTCCCCAAGCGGCGGAGTTCCCGCCGCTTGGTTTTTTGAGGAAAGACCGATTTATTTTCATGGGCCTGAAGGACGCCGGCGCGTAATGGTATGAGTTTTTACCATTCAGCCCCCGGCATTACAGATCGGCGCTTGTTCATATTTCAGCGGAGGTATGTCAATGGATCACGATAACAGGCAACAGAACTTATTTGACAGGGTTTTGCCGCTTCCTATCGAGGAAGAGATAAAGCATAGCTATCTCGATTACGCCATGAGCGTCATCGTCGGACGCGCGATCCCGGACGCGCGGGACGGGCTCAAACCGGTTCAAAGACGAGTACTCTTTTCCATGCTCGAGCTGGGGCTCAGGCACAACCAGCCGTACAAGAAATCGGCCCGCATCGTGGGCGAAGCGATGGGTAAATACCACCCGCACGGGGATCAGGCGATTTACGGCACTATGGTCAGGATGGCACAGGATTTCAGTATGCGCTATCCGCTCGTGGAAGGCATGGGGAACTTTGGCTCGATCGACGACGACCCGCCGGCCGCGATGCGTTACACGGAGGCCAGGCTGCACTCGATCGGCGAGGAGATGCTGCTCAATATAGACGAGGAGACCGTCGACTGGGCGCCGAACTTCGACGAATCCCTGAAGGAACCCGTTCTCCTGCCGTCCCTCATACCAAACCTTCTCGTAAACGGAAGCTCCGGCATCGCCGTGGGCATGGCCTCGAACATTCCGCCGCACAACTTGGGCGAGGTCATCGACGGTGTCCGCGCCGTCATGGAGAATCCCGACATAGAGCTGGGAGATCTTATGAGGCTCATACCCGGGCCGGACTTTCCGACCGGCGGCGCTATTCTGGGCAGAGACGGCGTCATCGAGGCGTACTCGACGGGGCGGGGCAGGATCATCCTCCGTGGCCGGGCCGAGATCGAGGAGATAAAGCGCGGTAAAAACGCCATCATCATCACCGAAATTCCCTACATGGTCAGCAAGGCAAATATAATAGAGACTATTGCCAAAGGCGCGCAGAACGGCCAGTTAGACGGCATAACGGACATGCGCGACGAGTCCTCCGACAGGGGCGGGATGCGCATCGTAATAGAGCTTCACAGGGACGCCGACCCCAATCTCGTCTTGAGGCAGCTTTATATACGCACTCAGCTTCAGAGCACGTTCGGGGTGATCAACCTCGCTCTCGTGAACGGGCGTCCCGTCGAGATGGGCCTGAAGCGCATCATAAACGTCTTTATCGAGCACAGGCGGACTGTGGTTCGGAGGCGCACGGAATACCGTCTCCGCAAGGCGGAGGAACGCGCTCATATTGTCGAGGGTCTCATTCGCGCCCTCGACATGATCGACGAGGTTATCCGCATTATCAGATCCTCGAAGGATGTCCCGGCGGCGAGGACGGAACTGGTCGAGGCGCTCTCTTTCTCTGAGATTCAGGCTCAAGCGATACTGGAGATGCGTCTGCAGCGTCTCACCGGCCTGGAGCGCCACAAGCTGGAGGAAGAGATGGCCGCGCTCCTGGCTGATATCGAGCGCTTTCGCACGATCCTGGGCAACCCCGCGGTGCTGGACGCCGTCATCTTAAGCGAGCTGGAAGCCGTAAAAAAATCCTACTCAGACAAGCGCCGCACCGAGATACAGGACGCCGTCGACGACGTCGGCGCAGAGGACCTTATCCAGGAGGCCGAGATCGTCGTCGTCCTGAGCAGGGACGGGTATATCAGGCGAATGCCCCTCCAGGACTACAAGCTCCAGGCACGGGGCGGCAAGGGCGTCAAGGGCGCTACGCCAAAGCCGGAGGACGAAATCGCTCTGGTCAAGGTGACGACGACGCACAACACGCTCTGCCTCTTTACGTCAAAGGGCAGGATATTCGGCTTGAAGGGCCTCGTCATACCGGAGCCGAAGACGGGAAAGGGCAAGCTGATCAGCTCGCTCGTCTCCATCGAGCCCAATGAAAAAGTCGTTGCCCTCCGCGACATGAATCACGGCGAGGCGAAGTTCATTTTCTTCGTCACGAAAAACGGGCTGGCAAAACGGCTTCCGATTGATGAGCTGGAAGGGCTCACCAAGGCCGGCCGCCGCGTGCTCGGCGTTCACGACGACGACTACATAGCAAGGGTGCGAATCACGAACGGCAAAGACGAACTTCTTCTCTCGACCGCCAAGGGGCAGACTCTGCGAGTGGACGAGAACGAGTTCCGCCCGCAGGGACGCGCCGGACATGGCGTGCGCGGGATAAAGCTCGCGGTAGGGGATCACGTCGTCGGGTGCGACGTCATCATTCCGGGCAGGCAGCTCCTGATAGCGAGTGAGCACGGCATAGGCAAGAGAACGCCATACGACGAGTTCACCCCTCACCACAGGGGAACGGGCGGCGTGATGGCCATACACCACAGCAAGCGCACGGGAGACCTGATAGGCGCTTGGGGGGTGGCCGAGGACGACGAGTTGGTCATTATCACCGGACGCGGGAGAGTGATCCGCCTGGGAGCCGCGGAGATATCGAGCCTCAGCCGCACCGCGACGGGGTA
Organism: Synergistaceae bacterium; assembly: GCA_031269875.1. GTDB lineage: Bacteria > Synergistota > Synergistia > Synergistales > Synergistaceae > JAIRNC01. The sequence continues at coordinate 2,080 of JAISYM010000019.1, read as the reverse complement.
TACGATGGTGAAGCTGGACGACGGGGACGTGCTGGCGGACGTGAGTATAGTAAAGGCCGACCCGGAGGCCGCGAAGGAATAGCGCGATGCGCCTGGCACGCGACGGTTTCCCCACGATAGGGGCGCTCGCGCTCTTGGCTGTCGCGGCGTTCTTCCTGTCGCCCGTGGCAAGCTGTGTTTTACTGTTTCCGCTCGCGGTGTCCCTCTGGTTTTACAGGGATCCCGACAGGACACCGGAGGGCGGCCCGGACGCCTGGGTGAGTCCGGCCGACGGCAGGGTTATCGAGATAGAGGAGGACGCCGTCGATCCTTACGCTGGCCGCGCCACTAAGATAGGCATATTTATGAACGGCTTCGACGTACACGTAAATCGTTTTCCTGCCGCCGGCACGGTCGAGGAGATGAGATACGTCCCCGGCAAAAAATGGTTCGTGTTAGCGCCGAAATCGTCGCTGGAAAACGAGCGTCTCTACGTCGGGATTATGACGGAACAGGGCAGAACGACGCTCGTTCAGATAGCCGGTATAATGGCCAGGCGCGTCGTATGCCGCGTAAAAGTAGGGAGCAGTCTTGCGCGTGGCGAACGATATGGTATGATAAAGCTTGGTTCAAAAGTGGACGTGTATCTGCCCCGGAGTGTGCGTCCGGCCGTTAAGGTTGGCGACGCGGTTCGTGCCGGGGAGTCTAAAATAGGAGTGGTTGAATGATGCCGATACGAAGAAGGCGCGACAGGCGGGTAAGGAACATACCGTTTAACAAGATAGTACCCAATATGATTACAAGCGGCAGCGTTTTATGCGGAATGTCGTCGCTGATGCTGACATATAAGGGGCATTTCATGCCGTCCGCCCTTATCCTCGTAATAGCCGTTTTTTTTGATTATATGGACGGGAAAGTAGCCCGCAGCATCGGCGGCAGCAGCGCCTTTGGCGAGGAGCTGGACAGCTTGGCCGACGCGCTCTCGTTCGGCGCGGCCCCGGCGTTTCTGATATACGCTAAGTACGTCGACGGCGGAGTCAATACGTTAGCCACGCTCGGAACGGCGTTCTTCGCGCTCTGCGGCGTTCTCCGCCTTGCGCGCTTCAATGTTATGCACGTAACCGGCCCGTTTCAGGGCCTTCCGATCCCAGCCGCCGGCATGACACTGGCGTCCATAGTCATCGCGGACCTCCCTCTCCCGCCCTACGCGGCCGTTGCGGCGATGGTCCTTTTGGGCGCGCTTATGATATCCACGATACCCTACGGCAACCTCAAGCTCCTTCGCAAGGGAAACGTTAACAAAGTAAAGGCCGCTATCCTTCTGGGCATAGCGATTTCGTTCTGCGTTATGCTCAAGCAGCGGGCTCTTTTGGCGCTCATAAGCGTCTACATAGCGAGCGGCCCCCTGAACTTCGACTGGGGCGTCTGGCTTTCGATAAACCCGCATGACGAGGAGCGCCCGAGCGTAGAGGATTGACCCTGGGTCAAACGGGCCCTCGCGGGGACGCGCGATGCGCGCCCCTTACATGTGTCTGTCATCGCCGAGCAACTTGCGGAGCCGCTCTATTTCAGCATCCTTGTCCGCAAGGGCGGTTTCTTTGTCCGCAAGGGCGGCTTCTTTGTCCGCAAGAGCGGCATTCTTTTTTTCGACAACTTTTTGCCACTTTTCGCGTTCGCGCTCCTCAGCGATTCGCTCCGCGTGGAACAACGCCGCCGCTTCGTTGTGGCGGGCGTCGGTGCGCATCCGTTCTAGGGTCCGAAATTCTTCCGTCGCCGTTATACTCCGGTATGCCTCGATTGCCTGGTTCATTACTTTCGCCCCCAATGCTTCGATTTGACTGAGTTCTTCTTCCGTTTCCGCGTTGAACAATTTTAACCAGAGACGTAATTCGTCGTCAGCGCTCACTTCTTCCGGCAGCTTCGGAAGCTCGAAATAGTGCAGAGACATCCTGTCCGTCAAACGCGTGTGGCGCGTCACCTCGAGCGCCTGGTACTCCGAATGAAATTCCGCGCAGTCAAACAGCTTGAAAGAGACTATGCTGACTATTATCACTCGCGGAAGCTCGATGTATGTCTTACCCTCCTCAAGCGCCGTCGAATA
>JAISYM010000006.1 GCA_031269875.1 Synergistaceae bacterium | reverse complement strand
TCAGACCGAGGGTTTGCCTCCGGCTTCCTTCAGATTCCGCCTCACGACGGACACCCTTGCCTTCAGCTAACAGTTCCTACTGCCAAGTCTGTAGAGGACTTTCACCTCCAAGTTATCGCACGTGCCGGGCACACCTAAAATAGCGGCCCGCCGAATTCGCCTGGCGGGCCGCTATTTTGTGTGTTCAAAATTCCGCTATCTCCACCGCGTATTCATCCTGTATATGTTTACGCCGGCGCCTTTTTTGCCGTCCTTATCCTGTTCGGCGAGGCGGCGTTCCGTATAGCGCGAAAATTTGACGAACGGCAGACCTATTATCAGATAGATGAAAGCTACCATTATACCGGGGCCGAAGTAGTCGTAATACGCCGCGGCGAACTGTCCGTAGGCTTTCGTCAGGTCGACCATCGTTATTATCGAGACAAGCGACGAATCTTTGAGCAGCGATATGAAATCGTTCGTTATCGGAGGTATGACCACCCGCGCGGCCTGCGGCAAAATCACCTCGCGCATTGCCTGCCAGCGCGTCATGCCAAGGGCGAGCGCCGCCTCCCACTGCGTCTGCGGAATGGCCATGAGCCCGGCGCGGTAAATTTCGGCTTCGTAAGCCGCGTAGTTGAGCCCGAGCCCAACGGCGCCCGCCCAGAAGGGAGACAGCTTTATCCCGACGTTGGGCAGCCCGTAGAAGATGAAAAAGAGCTGTATGAGCACCGGAGTCCCCCGCATGAATTCCACGAACGAGACGGCGATAACTGATATCCATTTGGGGGCGAATACGCGCGCGATCGCGAGCGCCAATCCCAGCACTATCGCAATAAGCATTGCCGTTACGGAGACCTGAAGCGTTACAACGGCCGCCCGGCCGAACGACGGAAGCAAAGACGCGTAGCGATGCAGCCTTTTGCCGAAAGTCAGTTTCGGGCCGCGCGCCTCGGCCCACTCGTCATAGCGCGTCCTGTCGACCTTTCTCGGATTGTAATCGTTGAACTCCGTCGCCATCATCGGGCTCCACAGATTCCAGCGGTCGTATATCTCGCGCAGTTTGCCGGAGTCGCGCAGATAGACTATGGCCTCGTTTATCTTGGCAAGAAGCTCCCTGTTTCCCTTGCTTACCGCTATGGCGTAGGTTATCTCTCCGATCGGAGGCCCCACGAACTTTATGTCGGGGTTGAAGCCGGCCGAGTAAATAGCGATGGGAGAGTCGAACAGCGCCGCGTTGAGACGCCCGTTGGCGAGGTCCTCGTAAGTATTCGCCTCCACGATATATGTGCGTATCTCGACATCGCCGAGTTCCTCAAGAACCATCTGCGCGTAGCTCTCCTTCAGCGTGCCCACGACCTTATTTTTGCAGTCTTCGAGGCTGTTTATATCCTGGGTCTCCCTGCGGACGGCCAGTTGAAGGAAGGTTTTGTAATATGGGATGGAAAAATTCACGGCCTCCTCGTGTTCGGGCGTGACTTCCAGCCCGTTGATGGCAATGTCGTAAAGCCCGCGCTCCAGCCCCGGAATCAGGTTGTCCCATGAATTATTGACGTACTCTGTCGTTACGCCGAGATAGGCCGCCAACTCGTTCACGATATCTATCTCGAAGCCTATGATCTCGTCGGTATTCGAAGGGTTTGGGAACATATAGGGAAACCCGCCCTCCGAGTCGCCTCCCCACCGCAGCGCTTCGCCCTCGGACGCAGCTCCGCAGGCGGGGCAAAAGAGTAAAGCGGCCGCTATGACTGCCTTCAGCATGTTTTTCATCAGTAATTCACCGCTGCTCCGGTTCCCTTGAAATGTCTCAGGAATTCCTTTGTTCTGTTGTTTCTGGGGTTGGAGAAAAGTATGTCCCCGTCGTCGTATTCCACAATTTCGCCCTTGTCTATGAAGACAATGTAATCCGACGCGTCGCGCGCGAACTGCATTTCGTGGGTGACTATTATCTGTGTCATACCCTCCGAGTCGAGGTCTTTCATGACCTGAAGGACTTCTCCGACCAGTTCGGGATCGAGAGCGCTTGTCGGCTCGTCGTACAGCATGACCTTCGGGTTCATGGCGAGCGCTCTCGCTATGGCGGCGCGCTGGCTTTCGCCGCCGGAGAGCGTGGAAGGATATTTGTCGGCCGCGCTCTCGAGGCCCACTTTTTTCAGGAGGCGCGTGGACGTTTCTCCAGCTTCGGCCTCGGACATTTTTTTCACCACGCGCAGGGCGAGCATCACGTTTTGTATGACGGTTTTATGAGGAAAGAGGTTATTGTAACCTTGAAAGACCATGCCCACTTTCTCCCTCATTTTGTGGGAGGAGTCGAGCATTTTGGAGTCTGGGCGGTGGGAGAGATCTGTGCGCGACAGTTCCACATCGCCAATGCGGATATAACCAGAATCGAGCAGTTCAAGACAGTTGAGGCACCGGAGAAAAGTCGATTTTCCGCAGCCCGACGGACCTATCAGCGACACCAGATCGCCTTCTTTTATATTTATCGAGATATTGTTGAGCACTCCGTCACCGCGATCGTCGAAGCCCTTGCAAAGATCTTTCACCACGATCAGGGATTCTTCAGGAGGATTAAACATAATCACATCGCCTCCCCGGCAAAAAATAAAAAAAAGCGCATGATCCGCCCTTTTCGCGAATCATGACGCAGGAAGTGATTTGTCGTACCGTGTAACGCAGCTCAGCTCGTATTGCGGAAAATCCCGGCGAAGTTCGCCAACCCGGGCTTTTTTTCAATTTGTTCTCGCCTCCCATTCAATTTAACCCTATCAGTATAATATAGTGTAAATGTTTTGCCCCTCCATTGCAATAGGCCGGACTGCCCTTCCAAAGCGCGGGCCGGTGAGTTTGGGAAACGCCGGTTCACCAAAATGTCATTCGTCCAAACCGGTGCGTTTCCTGATATTTTCGGCGGCGGCAAGTTAGGTTCTGGGCTGACCTTGCGATGTTGTCGTTTGAGAAAAGTTAGTTTATAATAACTTCATTCGATAATCCTGATTGCGCCGTACGGGAGGCTGGTTCTTGTGAGGTTAGGGCGTTTGGAGTTCGCGGTGATGAAATCGAAGCCAAGGGAGTTTCTCGCGCGGCGTTTCGAGTATAGAACGTTCGAGCGTTTCGGTTTCGACCCTTTGGGGCGCGATGTGCTGGAATTGGGGTGCGGCTCGGGGTACGCGGCCAAACTGATTTCGCTCAGGAATCCAAAAAGTTATTCCGGCGTAGACATCATGGAGGAGCAGATAGCCCTAGCCGTCGGGCGGGGACTCCCCGCGAATTTTACGTTTATGGTCGGCGACGCCGCCGATTTGAGCCGTTTCGGCGATAATTCCAAGGATGACGTCGTAATTTTCGGTGCGCTCCATCACATACCCGAATGGAAAAAAGTGATTGAAGAAGTCCGCAGGGTCTTAAAGCCGGGCGGAAAATTTTTCATCGATGATCCAGACTCGCGTCTCGTCGTGTTTAGCATGAAATTTATGAGAATGAAACACGACGAAGCCGGCCTCTTTGAATTGAAGGAACTGGAGGCCGAACTCGGCGCGCGCGGAATGGAAGTGAGACAAAAAGAAAAGATATTATGCGGCCTAATGTGGTCGCTTGGGGGTGTTATACCGATCTGATTGTGCTGTCCC
>JAISYM010000130.1 GCA_031269875.1 Synergistaceae bacterium | reverse complement strand
CGTTCGAGCCTGTGCGCGGCGTCGAAGGAAAATTCCCTTTTCAGCAGCATGAATAAATTACCCCGTTTCTTTTCTTTTCATCCGGTCGCCCAGATAACGGGTATATTATAGAACAAAGAAAGCGGCATTGTCGCGCCTCTCACCAATTGATATGGTAATATAAGTTTGTAGCGAAATTGTTTCATGCTGTCTTGTGCCTTTCGCGGAAAGGAACTGTCATAATGATGAACAAAAAAAAAGATGTTCGTCTTGTTTCTCGCAATCGCCGTGGTATTGCCGTTTATGAATGGCTTCCCGGCTCGGGCCTCCGACAGTCGGCGCGATTGGCGGGATTTCGTCGGCAAAAGCGCTTCGGTGGTGACCGGCTCGATTTTCGACGGGATATTGCAAAATTATTTTTCGCCCAGCGAAACCCTGTACTTTGCGGACAATGTAACGGCGACCGAAGTGGTTCATACCGGAAAGGCGCGTTTTTTAATTGATGACGAGCTGGTCACTAAAAAGCTCCTTCAAGAGAAGCGCTACGCGGATTTAGAGGCCTTTCCCTTCCCGCGGGATATGTTTGATTCCTCAATTGGAGCCATATCAGCCAACCAGGAAATGATTGACGCGTATAACGCGTTTCTCAATGAATTTTTGGAAAAATCAAAGCCGACGGAACGCTTGACGAAATGAGCGGCAGATGGCTGTACGCCGATTCTTCCCGTGAAATGCCGGAAATAGAGTTGAGCGGCCGAAACGGAATGCTTACGGCGGCGACCTCCGGCACCCGCGCGCCGTATTCGTATTTGGACAAGAACGGCGAGTTGGCGGGGTTTGAAATTGAAAACGTCAGACGCTTCGCCGCGTATCTCGGAATGGACGTTAAATTCGACACCATGGATTTCGCCGCGCTTATACCCTCTGTGGCCTCGGGAAAGACGCAGCTTGCCGCGAATTGGGTTTCTATAACCCCCGAAAGGGCGGAAACGGTTATTTTTTCCAATCCGTATTACGCGACCGCTTCGTGCGTGGTGACAAAAAAACTGTCCGCGCGAGACGAAAGCGTCGCGGCGGGCTTCGATTTCATCAGTTGGCTGAAAAACGGCGTACAAAACAATCTCGTGAAAGAAAACCGCTGGAAATTGATCGTGAGCGGTCTGGGCGTGACGCTGACGATTTCCGTGGCTGCGCTCATTGCCGGAACCGTTCTCGGCTGTTTTATCTGTTTTTTGCTCACGCGCAGGACGAAATGGGCCAAAATTCCCGCGAGCGTTTACAGCGCGGTTATTCATGGGCTGCCTATGACGCGTATTTCCCGATTTTGTTCGTGGCGCTAGTGTGTCTGGCGATCACGTCAATGATAGCTTGGATGTTTAAACTGATAATTCGGAGGATGACGCAATGACAATTCTTTCTTCGGGTTGTTCGCGAATATGTTTTATAGAACAAAGGGGCTCGGGATTGCCCTTGGACGTAGTGAAATCCTTGATGAACTGAGCAAATAACGGGACGCCGAGGGCGGCGTCCCCGACGCGTTTCTACCTTTGCATCGCTATTCCGGCCGTGAAACTTTTGTCGGCGAAAGCGAAAGCGATACTATTGCCGGTCATTATGCGGATGACCATCGCGGGCGGCCATTGGTCGCTTTGCGCTGAGTACGTTTCGTTCTCGCCTTTCGCGAACGTCACGTTCTTCCTGTCTATCACGAACTTGTAGTTATTCGGAAGCGCGTATAGGGAAGTTCCCGGGCGCCGTCCGCATACAAACTCTCCCCTGACGGATAACGTGAAGGAACCGTTCGCGTTCGCTCTGTAATTTGAAATGGTGAGTTTTCCGTTTGTGAGGTTGTATCGCGGGCCGTTCGGCATTTCCTGTCCCATGCCGTCGCCTATTCCAGTCCATACGCCGTTCAAGCCGTCGTCCGGCCGCGTCGCGTATCTTGCGCCAACGATTTTATCTATCCGCCGGCTGTTCCGAGGTCGAGCGTCCCCGGTTTTAGCGGGAGCAGGGGCAAGGCTCGCCGCGTTAGCCGGTTTTTTAGGCGCGGGGCGGAGCGCCGTTAAATTACCCTCGCGCCCGTCCTCGTCGGGCTGGATGTATTCGCCGTACATCCAGCCTTCGCGGCCTTTGACGTTTACCTTGAACCAGTAGTATTTTTCATGTCCCGACGCGTAACGCTGCAACAGGGCGACTTCCGTTCCCTTGGCGAAACGCTCCATTTCCTCCGCGCTCGTGCTGTGCCCAGCGCGGAGCCTCAGTCCGTCGGCCGTGACCGCGCCGCGTATCGACGGACGGGCGGCGGAACGCGACGGGTCGTCGGGTGTCGGTTTGCTGTAACCGTTTTTGTCCGATTTCGACCATGAATAGGTGTTCGGGGCGCTTGGTGAAACGGGAGCGCGTTCCTCTTCTGGAACGACGTTCGATGGGGTCGCGGGTTTTTTGTCCTCTTTTTCCGCGGTTCGAGGTTCTTCTTCGGGTATGTTTTCTTCCTGTTTCTCGACAGGTTTGGTTTCCTCGGCTAGCGCCGTTTCGGTTTTCGGCGTTTCGTCCGCCGCCGCGCGCGGCGGGGCGCCAGTGACGCTTGCTATTTCCCCGGCATCCGGCTCGCCCTGTATGTCGCCGAATGAGACGCTTCCCGAAATATCCGCGCTATCCTCAGCCGCGCCGACGTGACCTCCGGCGTCATTGCGGGTGATCACGTCCAGGTCCGCGTAACAGCCGGATATCGTCACATTCTCTCCGGCGCGGCCGGCAAGCCCGCCCGCTTCGTCTTCGGCGCGGACGGCGCCGCTCACGGTGACGCCGGAGACGGACGCGTTCGATATCACTCCAGCGAGACCGCCGGCGAGCGCTTGTCCTTCGATATATACGTCGGACAGGACGAGGTCTTTGACGCCTCCATCTTTGACATAGCCGAAAAGCCCGAGCCCCGTTTCGCCGGGGGCGTTTATCGCGGCGTTCGATATCTCGTGACCGCCGCCGTCGAAAACGCCCGAGAATGGTTTCGCGTCATCGCTATCCTCCGTTACGTAACGCCCTATCGGCGTCCAGTCGTGACCGGCGAGGTCGATATCGGCCGCGAGTTTGAAATATTTCCCCCCGTAGCTGTTTCCTTCGTTCACCGACACGGCGAGGTACGCGAGTTTTTCGGCGCTGTCGATTATATACGGGTCCGTTTCGTCGCCGGTGACGGACACATTGAACGGCGCGGCCATTCCGTCCCAGGCGTGAGCGGGAATCGGGGTCGCTATTGAAATTGAACATATGGCGAACGCGAGAAAAAAGCGCGAAACTCGCGAAAAAAATTTGAATTTTTCAAACGTCATGGCTGTCACTCCTCCCTATGCGTCACGGTCAGTGCAGGATTGCCACTTTGCCGGCGCCGGCGAAATGGCTGTGGAAACACTTCCTGTACCTTCGTTAATGATAGCTCCACGACTAACGCGGTTAATATGAGAATTTTCGGGCCGCGTTTGGCAGATGACATTTTACATTCCTCCTAGCGTATGTTTTTTCGGTGCCCTTTGGCCGCCGTCTTTAAAAACTTGGGCGAATCTTTACCAATCCATGTCACTCACTTCGTCTAAACCGGAACCTCTGTCGAAACGCGTTGCGATGATTTTCTCAATCTTTTTGTACATTCTGGCGTAAAACATGATTTCGACTGATCAATACAGCTCCATCCATACGGTGTCGCCGTCGGTATACGGCTTCGGGGCTTTCCCATCGCCAGGCGTCATCTCTAAAATGCCCACGTCGTCCGCGCGGCCCGCCAGTTTGAGTTTTACGCCGAGGGCGCCGTTCGTCTCCGGAAACAGTGTCACGCCAACATAGCGGCGCATATAGCCTTCATCGTCAACGAGCTCATATATCTGTACGCTTTTATATTTAGGCGGATTCGCGCCGACTATCGGGCTATCGGCGTAAATATCGAGACTGGCCGCGTCACCGGTCCCCGGCCATCTGCCTTCATCGATATGAAACAAACCTTCCGCCTGTTTGAGGTCTTGCAGATGAAGGATGATCTCCGAGGCTTCCGCGCCGTCACTCGCCGACCTAGTCGACAACTCGAAGAGATCAGCCAGCCTGACAACGCCCAACCGCCGAAAATCGACATCCATATTGGGGACTTTGTCGAGATCGAACCTGATATATCTTTCCATGTAAAATCTGTCGCCCTGGTTAAGGCGCTCGCCAAGGTACATGAATTTTCCGGGCGTATCTATGATATAAGGATCTCCAATATCTCCAGCCGCGGACGTGTTGAACGGCTCGCTCTTCAGGTTGTCCCAGCCGTCGGACGGCGCGTTTTTGCCCGCTGTGTTAGCGTCGGCACCGCTTTTAATCAACACGGCTTCCACTTCGGGTTCCCGGGCAGCCCGCATAAGTGCCGTCTTGCCGCTTCTGTCCGCGGCGTTCACTTCGGCCCCGCCTTCAATCAGCGCGGCTGTCACTTCGGGATTCTTGTTCTGCCAGGCCGCGTACATAAGGGCCGTCATGCCGTTTTTGTCCTTGGCGTTCACGTCGGCACCGCTTTTAATCAGCGTGGCTGTCACTTCGGGATTCTTGTTCTGCCAGACCGCGTACATAAGGGCCGTCATGCCGTCTTTGTCTTTGGCGTTCACGTCGGCTCCGCTTTTAATCAGCGTGGTCAGCGCTTCGGGATTCCTGTACTCAGCGGCACACATAAGAACCGTATAGCCGTGTTTGTCCTTGGCGTTCACGTCGGCACCGCTTTTAATCAGCGTGGTCAGCGTTTCGGGATTCTCGTTCCCAAGCGCGGATATAAGGGCTGTCTCGCCCTTTCTGTTCCTGGCGTTCACGTCGGCACCGCTTTCAATCAACACGGCTATCGTTTCGGGGTTAGGGTTATATTTGGCTGCCTCCATAAGGGGCCTCCCGCCATAATAGTCTTTGTCCTTGGCGTTCACGTCGGCACCGCTTTTAATCGCCGCCGTTATTTCCTCCGGCGTTCCCTTTACACAAAGCTTTATAAATTCTCTGGCGCTCAGCGCCGTTACCGGCTTGTCCTCCCGAGCGCCGTTTTCACCCGCCGCCGCGACCAGCGGGACATCTACGTTTTCCACTCGCTCCGGTTTCGCCTCGACGGCGGCGAAACTGCCGTCGGGTTTGAATACGACGGTGACGGGGGAGGCGTCGGCACCCATGCTGGGGTAGCGTTTTCCCTGCCAGGTGACCGCCGCTTTGTTTCCCGCGCTCGCGGTGACGGTCGTGTCGGTATTCACATCGTAAGAACGCGTCGTCCCGGCCGAGAAAGTCCTTTTGACGATAACCCGGCCGTCCTGTTCCACGGTCAGTTTGTTGCCGTCGCCGGTTATCTCGATTTTCAAAACCGCGGCTTCCGCAACTTTTTCACTCTGCGGCGCTTTCGCGTCGTCTTTTGCGCTCCCGGCCGGTCTCGATCCATCTGTGGTCGCGGCTTCGAGCCGCCGGTACGCATCCGTGTCCTTCAGTTTCGCGTTTTCAGCCGCGCAGTCCAAGGCCGTTTCACCTTTATTACTCTTCGCTCCGGCATCGGCCCCGGCGTCGAGAAGCAGGTCCACCACTTCAGGGGTGTTGCGTGCCGCGGCCAGCATCAAAGGCGTATAACCGCCTTTATTGCTTGCGTTGACGTCAGCCCCGTCTTTCAGAAGCGCGGAGACTACCTCGGATGTGTTGTAGCTTGCCGCCCCTCCCAAAGCTGTGCTGTCATACGTGTCCCTCGCGTTCACATCCGCGCCGGCGGCGAGCAGCAAAGATACCGCCTCAGCATTTTTGTTGGAACGAGCGGCAAAGTGCAGGGCGGAACGTCCGGGATCAACCGATACGCTCCCTCCGGTATCGGTAGGTACATGTATCGCCGTTTCATTCCGTGTGTTAGGATCCACTCCGGCAGCAATGGCCTCCTTTATCTGTTCCGGCGTTCCGATCGCACAGAGCCTTGCGAACTCGTCGGCAGGACTTAATTCCCTGGTTGACGGGCTCTGAATGGATGTCATCCACACGAAATCACCGCCGTCGTAGATATTTTCTATCGCCCGAGCCGTCGTGTTTTTATACAGTGGTTCCCCGCGCGTAGCCTGTTTTTTCAATTCCGCACGAACCCCGGATGAAACGGCGGAAAGATCGTATCCCACCCACCACCAACCGTTCTCGTCTTTGATTTTGTAGAGATTATTGGTGACGTATTTTTCAGGCTGATCCAGGTAAGGTTTTAGATCAGCGACAGACTCGGGCATATAGAAATTATATGGGGAGGACTGTAAGGCGGCATTCCTGAGGTCTAGAAGGTAGTTAATTATCCTTCTGGCATTAGCGCCCTCAGTACCGCTGCCGGGGGCCAGCAGCACGTAGACAATCGTATCAGCACGACCTGGCGAAATACCCTCGTCAACAAGGGCATTTTTCATTAACCTCATTACCTCTTCGGGTGAATCAGGCTTTTTTATCCCACTGGACTCGAGCTTTATCATTGCCTTTATAAATTTAGCGCCTTCCAGCCGGTCGGCAATGCCCGCCCCAATCATATTGTCAATTTCTTCTAAAATTTTGTCTTTAGGAGCGTAACCGGTCTTCACGATCTCGTCAATCACTTTGTCCGCCTCATCGTTCGACGAGGACGCGTCGATCTTCCCCTGAATTTCTGCGAACGGAACCGACGCGGCGCGGACGGGAACGACGGTAAGTGTCAATACTGTGAGCGCCGCGATGATCGCGGTTACTATGAAAAGTATCGGGTTGCGTTTGGCGAATGACATTTTATATTCCTCCTGAATATGATTTTTCGGCGATATTTGGCCGCTATGTTGAAAACTTGGGCGAATTTTTACCAGTCCCATTCAGCGTGACACGCCAACCATAAGCGCTTGTGTCAAACCTTCACAGATACTTGTCCCATATCGTACCGTCTTTGGAGCCTGCGCCCGAACCGCTTTTCGGCTCGCCGGACAGCTTCGCCAGCGCGTCTTGCGCCGGTTTGTAATCCGGATTCACCTCGAGCGCTCGCTTATACCACCTGCGGGCGTTGTCCGCGTGTTTCAGTTTCTCCGCCGCCGCTCCGGCCCAATAGGCGGAGAGGTAATTGCAGCCGTAATATCTGTCGGCAAGCGTCGTGAAAATGTCGTAAGCCTCCTGGTATTTTTTCTGCGAGTAGAG
>JAISYM010000099.1 GCA_031269875.1 Synergistaceae bacterium | reverse complement strand
AAAATTCTCCTTACATCGGACAGCATATCATCCGAAAATTTTTTGCCTGGGCGCATCTGACGGCTGCCTTGATTTTTATTTTCGCGGCCGTTTTATTCACTGTCCCGGCGTTTTCCTCACAGTTGAGCCTTGATCTCAATCGTGCGTATGAAATAGCGATTGAAAACAGCAAAAACATCAAAGCGGCCGAGTCCGACATCGCCAAAGCAAACGAGGAAAGGCGGCAGGCGCACGGCGCGCGCGGCGTGACCGTGACAATCGAACACGATACCGCGAGGATAAAATATCAAAACGACACGGATGTAAGCGCGAATTCCTTCCAGAACGTGATCTCAGCCACTTACCCTCTTTACACCGGGGGCCTGATCGAATCCTCCATTGCTGCCGCGGAATACGAACTCCAGTCAAAAAAATTGAGCCTCGAACGTAGCCGTCAAGATGTGAAACTGTCGGCGGCGACCGCGTTTTTTACCATGCTGCGCACTGAGGATATGGCTAAACTCGCCTCCGACGCCGTGGAACGCCTTGAAGTTCACCTTCGCAATGTAGAAGCGCAATACCGAAATGGGAAGGTCAGCAAGGCGGATTTGCTGCGTTCGGAGGTCGAGCTTATCAACGCCAGGCAGGAAATGGGCCAGGCCATGAGCGAACACAGCGTGGCGGTGAAAAACATGAACAGCGTAATGGGGTTGCCTCTCGACACGGAACTCTCCCATGACGGAAAGATGTCATACAGAACATTCGATGATACGCTGAGGCAGTGTCTCGAACACGCTCTCTCGCATCACCCGGATATTGCGGTCGCCGAACTTCTGGAGAAAAAGGCGGAGGCGGGAATAGGCATCGCGAAAAGCGAGAAGAAACCCAAAGTGACCATCGCGGCAAGTCAGACCCTGCTTTCGGCGAATATGGAGGACTCGCTGAGCAACTGGCCCGGCCTAGAAGATGAAAATTTTGAGATACTCCTGCACGCCGAGTACACGTTTTCGGACGGGGGCGTCTCTTCCTCAAAAATCAGAGGCGCGAGGGAAGATCTCAAAAAAGCGGTATACAATCGCGAATCCGCGCGTGACGCGATCACCATGAACGTCACACAGTATTTTATGGAGATGGAGGAGGCAAAGTCGAGGATAGAAACAGGACATCTCGCTCTCGACAAGGCTCAGGAATCCTACAGAATTTCGCTCGCGCGCTACAGGGAAGGCGTCGGGACAAACTTGGACGTCCTGGATGCTCAGACCGCGCTGAACCAAGCCAACTCAAACCACACTCAGGCTTTTTGCGATTACAACATCGCGCTCGCGCGGCTCGAAAATGCGCTCGGCACTCCCATAGCGGCCAAAACAAAATAAAAATACGGAGCTGATGACCTTGAAAACATTCTACTTCGCGGCTACGTTGATAATTTTGCTTCTCTCGGCGGCTTTCCTCGGATATGGCATCTACCTCAACAGTACAAGCGACAGCCACATCGAGACGATGCTGGCTTCAAGGGCCGTGAAGTTGAGCGGTGTCAAAGTTTCCTACCGTGACCTGTACCCTGAACTGTATCTGGATTACATCGGCCTGCGGGCGAGAATGCAGGCCGACGCCATAGCCCGGATTGACGGCATGATCGAGGAACTGTACGTATCCCAGGGGCAGGAGATCAAACAAGGGCAGCCGCTCTGCAAAATAGTGAACAACGATGTCCCGCTCTCGATTTCCCGCGCGGACACGGACATCGCCAAAGCCGAGGCTTCTTATCTCCAGGCGATGAGCACTGTCGAAAGGAACAAGCGGCTCGCGGCGGAAGACGCTATCCCGGCAAGCGAGCTGGAGATGTCCGTGTCGCAGATGACGGCGGCAAAGGCCGAACTGGACGCCGCCAGGATCACGAGGAAGCAGATGGAAGACCAAAGAAAGTCCCAGGTATTGACCGCTCCGCTGTCCGGCTCCGTGATCGTGGTGTATCAGCAGGCAGGCAATGTCGTTGCCAAGGGCGCGCCTGTCGTTATGATCGCTGATTTCACGAAAATGTACTTCACCGCGCTGGTCGATGACAAAAAAATGAGAAATCTGACGCCGCTTGACGGGGGATTTTCGCTTTGCATCGACATGGCAAACATGACGGAAAAGGCGTTCGACAGCGCGGCTAAATCCTCTTTCAGCGAGGAGACGGTTTTCGACGTCCAAATATCAGGGATCGCCCCTCCGTTGAGCGAGAGCGTGCCGGTCAGAAGCCTGACGTTCGAGATCGACAATCGCCTGGGAGTCATGGAGATTGGGATGTACACCGACATCATCATTCGAAAGAACAGCCCGAAAAGAGCGCTTGCCGTCCCTCTGAACGTGATCCCCGACCAGGACAATCCCAGCGTCGGAGTGAGCGACGCGGAGTCCAGGCTGGCTATCCGGAAAATAAAGACCGGCGTGTACGACTCGGATTACGTTGAAGTCCTGGAGGGTCTCGAAGAGGGAGACGTGGTGATTACATCGGGCATCGGGGGGCTTGAGGCTGGAATGAAAGTCAATGTCGATTTCGCCGGAGGAGAAGAAACGGGATCGGAGAGAATGCGATGAATATAATGGGCCAGGAAACTTTCAATCAGGAAGCGCTTTCGCGGCTGCGCTCCCCGGAACAGCTCGACTCGGTAGTCAAAGTCACGCAGCCGGTCGCATGGATGGCTCTTCTCACATTGTGCCTTCTGACCGCGTCTATCGTCGTCTGGAGCGTATTCGGGGTCATGTCGGTCTCCGTCCAAAGCGTCGGCATGATCCTCGACCAGGCCGGCGTCGTCAACGTCTACCACGACACGAACGGGAAAATATCGGAAATACTGGTTCAGCCCGGAAGCCGTGTCCGCAAGGGAGACGTCGTTGCGAATCTGGCCCTGCCGAACATGATGAACGACATCATCAAGACGCGCCAGGACATCATGAGATCGGCAAACCAGGATCAGGTGGAAGCCAACGTTTCAAATTTCGACGCGCTGATGAATAGCTGGTACTACTCTTTTAATGTAGTGAGCACGTTCGACGGCATCGTGACCGAGATCAAGGTCAACGCCGGGGACATAGTGGCCGCGGGATCTACCAGTATATGCAGTATAAGACAGGATCAAAACAGGCATGACGTGATCGCCATGATGTATGTTCCGGCGGATTCAGGGAAGAAAATCGAGCCGGGAATGGTGGCGAGGCTCGTACCGAGCGGCGCTGACCCAAAGGAAGACGGCAGTCTCATGGGGGTGGTCAGGGATGTTTCCCTCTATCCCGTTTCCAACAGCGGCGTCATGAGGACTTTGGGCAATCCCGACGTGGTGAGCTGGATACTGCAAAAGATGGGCGAGGCGGTAATGGAAGTCCGTGTCGATTTGGTGGAAGACCCGAAATCCCCGTCCGGTTATCTCTGGTCTTCGTCGGTAGGCAAGCGCAGACCCGTGTCCGTGGGGACGATATGCTCCGGTAGCATCGTCACGGATCGCCAGCCTCCTTTGAGCCGCATCTTCAAAAAATTGAGCCAGTGGATGAGGAACGCCTGAGATGTTTTTCTCCGTGAAAAAAACCCCGACCATGCTGCAAATGGAGGCTGTGGAGTGCGGTGCCGCCTCCCTCGGCATAATACTCTCGTATTTCGGACTGTTATGCCCCCTGGAAGAACTCAGGGTGCAGTGCGGGGTCAGCCGCGACGGCAGCAGCGCGCTGAACATTCTGAAAGCGGCCCGGCACTACAAAATGGAAGCTCGCGCGTTCCGCTGCGATTGCGATAAGCTCGCGAGCGAACGTATGCCGCTCATAATACATTGGAATTTCAACCATTTCCTCGTCCTGGAGGGCTTCAAAAGCGGAAAAGCCTGCCTGAACGACCCGATGACCGGACACAGGAAGGTGACGATGGAGGAATTCCGGGGAGCGTTTACAGGCATAGCCATTGCCCTGCAGCCGGGAGCGGGCTTCAAAAAGGGCGGGGAAAAATTCAGC
The DNA here is from genome assembly GCA_031269875.1 of Synergistaceae bacterium. Classification (GTDB taxonomy): domain Bacteria; phylum Synergistota; class Synergistia; order Synergistales; family Synergistaceae; genus JAIRNC01. Next base: position 15,976 of record JAISYM010000099.1, on the reverse strand, counting down.
GCCGCCGCTGAAATAGCGCGAAGGCTGGCGGGGGAAAAAGCGGCGATGTCCTTTGTCGCGGTCATCGGACTTCTCATGATAATTCCTGGGATCGCGCAGCCCGTTTTCAGCCAGATATTTATAGACGATATTTTGTCGCTGGCGCACGCGGATTGGATGATAAACCTCCTGCTGGCGATGGGGATAGGCTGTTTCCTCGATATAACTCTCAACTTTTTGCGTTTCTGGTGCCTGGCTAAGTGGCAGACCAAACTGACGCTTGTGGGATCGTCTTCTTTTTTTATGCACGTGATGAAGCTGCCGATAGTGTTTTTCCAACAGAGATTCAGCGGCGAGATAGCGACGCGGGTGGATTTCAACGAACAGGTCGCCGAGGTTCTGACGGGAGAAGCGGCGACCGCCGCGCTGGATTTTCTGGTGGCGCTCTTTTACCTTGCGCTTTTATTGCAATACAGCGTTTGGCTAACCTCAGTCGGCGTATTTTTCAGCCTGCTGAATTTCCTGCTGATGGTATTCGTAAGAAAACGCCTCGCGGAGCTGGCGCTGAAAAATCAGCAAAACGCGGGAAAAACTATGGGGATTGTAGTCAACGGGATACAGATAATAGAAACCCTGAAAGCGAACGGCGGCGAAGCTGATTTTTTCTCCAAATGGGCGGGATATAACGCCAAATATGTTCAGGGGCAACAGGAAGCGCATCTCACGTCGCAAGCCATGATCGTCGGCCCGGCGATTCTGAACGCGATAAATACGGCGCTGATAATGGCGGTAGGCGGTTTCCAGATCATGGATGGCGTAATGTCCGCCGGTATTTTCATCGCGTTTCGCAACCTCATGGCCAATTTTCAGGCGCCGCTCACAAAGATCATGAACCTAGGGAGCGCGCTTCAGCAGACCGAGATGCAGATGCGGCGCCTGAACGACGTTTTGCGTTACGAGACCGACAAAGTATTCTACCCCGAACGGCCTCCGGCCGATATAGGCAAAAGCAAGCTGACCGGGCTTGTCGAGCTTCGGGACGTCTCGTTTGGGTACAGCCCTCTCGATCCGCCGCTCATCGAGCATTTCAATCTCACGATCGAGCCGGGCCGATGGGTCGCGCTGGTTGGGAAAAGCGGCAGCGGCAAATCCACCGTGGCCAGAATCGTGACCGGCCTTCAGCGCGAATGGAGCGGGAAAGTGCTGTTCGACGGCAAAGAGCGGACGGAACTGCCTAACTCTGTGGTTTTGAATTCCATAGCCTCAGTCGATCAGGATATTTATCTTTTCTCCGGCAGCGTGAAGGATAACCTGTCGCTCTTCAATCCCGCGATTCCTCGGGGCGATATCCTCGCCGCCGCGCGGGACGCGGCCATTCATGACGAAATAACCCGGCTTGAGGGGGGCTACGACCACATGATCGGCGAAGGCGGCGCCAATTTCAGCGGCGGGCAGAGACAGCGGCTCGAAATAGCGCGCGCCCTGGCCTGCAATCCCTCTATCCTCGTCTTCGACGAGGCCACGAGCGCGCTCGACCCGATTACCGAAGAGATTGTGATGACGAACGTCCGGCGCAGGGGATGCGCGTGCGTCATGGTAGCGCACAGGCTGTCCGCCTTTCGCGACTGCGATGAAATCATCGTTCTCGAATACGGGAAAATCGTCCAGCGCGGAACGCACTCCGACATGATAGAGATCGATGGCCCTTATCGTGATCTCGTCCTGCAATAGACGAAAAACGCCCAAACAGCGGGCGGGGAGGCGTGATCGATGATCTCCTTGAAGCAGAGCCGATATCTTGCGATTCCTTCCGTCGGCGCGGCGCCGATGATGTATATTGTAAAGTCCGGCGGCGTCGAGGTTTATGCGTGCACGCCAAAAGGGTCGGCATATTACCATAAAGTATTTCTGGCGTCGCTCGCCCCCGGCGAGGCGTTTTTCGCGCCTGTCGAGATCCTGTATCCGTTGGAATTTCAGATATTCGCGCTATCCGACGCAGAGCTGGACTTTACGGACGCGCATGAGCCCCAGGGCGGGTTTCTCGCGGATCACGCGGGCGATTGGTTCCATAAACTCGCAGAATTGCAATGGGTCAGGTATTTGGTGGGGCTGAACGACGAAATTGTTTCCAAATGGGACTCCCGGACGATCTTCGACGACGCCCGCGACGTGCCGGAGATTCTCGAAAAGCTCTCCGACAATCTTGAAATAATGTCCATACTCATAACCGGTCAGTTCAAATCACGGGAAGCGAGCGTGGAAGTGAAGACCGAACAGCGGGACAAACATGACGGGCGCGCGGCCGCCGCCGCGATGAGCCATCTTCTGAAGACGGAGCGTGGCATTCCGGGGGGTGTCATGAGCGGAGCAGGAGACCCGGTAAAATTTGCCGTCATCGCCGTCGCGAGACACTTCGGAATGGAAACGGAGGACATAGCGATACCGGAGGACAGTGCCGAGCGGATGGACCCGCTTACAAAAATGAGACGGCTGATAAAAAAAGCGGGTATGCAAACGCGGCTTGTAACGCTCCCGGACGACTGGCACAGGAGCGACTGCGGGGCGATGCTCGCCTATCGCCGCGAAGACGGCGGCGGGGACGGGCTTGTGGCGCTACTGCCTCGCGGGGGGAAAAGCTATGTCATGGTGAGCGAGGAACACCCTCTTGGCATCCGAATCGACGATGGCGCGGCATCGAAGATCGGGCGAGACGCTTTTATGTGTTACGCCGGATTTCCGTCAAGGAAACTGGACGGACATGACATTTGGAAATTCATGCTGCGGCACGTGATGAGACATGACCGGAATATGGTTTTTGCCATGAGCGTCATCGCCGGGTTGCTGCCGTTGATGCTCCCGCTCATCACGGAGACCATTTTCAGCGAAGTGATACCCATCGATGACCGTCGGGCTTTGGGCGCTGTCACTCAGGTCATGCTGGTGTCCGGCCTGATGACGGCGATAGTCGCTTTCGTAAGGTCGATATCGCTTCTCAGAATCAAAACCACGGCGGGGGACGCCTTTGCGTCGGCTGTTTGGTCCAGGCTCCTGAGTCTGCCGGCGGCGTTCTTCCGGCGGTATGACGCCGGAAACCTCGTGGGCAGGATGCGCGGCGTGACCAAGATAACGGATTTGATCGGAGACAGCGTCATGTCCTCCATTTTCAATATGCTCTTCTCATTTTGGAGCCTGCTCCTGATGTTTTACTACAGCGTGAAGCTGACGATGCTGGCCGTCGCGGTATGGTGCGGCTACATCCTCGTCAATTTCTTCCTTTGCAGGAAGACCATCCTCACCGGGCGGCGCGAGGCCGAAGCCTCCAATCGTTCGTCAGCCCAAACGCTTCAGATATTGAACGGGCTCTCGAAGTTCAGGCTTCAGGGAGGCGAGGCTTCCGCGTTTGAACTGTGGGCGAGAGCGTTTGGCGAAGAGTGGGGGTGGAAGCTGAAAACAAAGTGGTACTCAAATTATACGTTTATCGTAAACGCGGCGACGCCGACGATTTTGTCCATGTTGATATTTTATATGACGCTCGGCATGACCGAATCTGGTTCAGGGGCTATGGATTCCGCCAAATTCATGGCGTTTCAGGCCGCCTTCTCCGGTTTCAACGCGACTCTCGTGGCTTTCATGCCGGTAGTCATAACGCTGTTCACGTCGATACCCTACGTCGAAAACATCATGCCCATACTGGAAACGGAGCCCGAGGTCACGGACGATAAGGCGGAAGCGGGCGAGCTGTCGGGGGAGATCGAGATACAGAACCTATACTTCGCCTATTCCCCGGATTCCCCCATGATTTTGAAAGGGATATCGCTTCACGTAAAAACCGGGGAGTCACTGGCTTTCGTGGGAGCGTCGGGCTGCGGCAAATCGACGCTGCTCAGGATACTTCTTGGATTCGAGAAACCGACGCAGGGCGCGGTTTTTTACGACGCGCAGGATTTTTCGACGCTCAGCGCGGCGTCGGTTCGTTCACAAATGGGCGTCGTCCTGCAAAACGGCCAGATACTTTCCGGCGATATCTTCACGAACATAGTGGGCAGCGCCCCGCTGTCTCAGGAAGACGCGTGGGAAGCCGCGAGAATGGTCGGCCTTGACAAGGATATCGAGAACATGCCTATGGGAATGCACACGGTGATCAGCGAAGGGGCGGGGAACATCTCTGGGGGCCAGCGTCAGAGGATTCTGCTCGCGCGCAGCATCGTGAGCAAGCCGAAGATCATCATCCTGGATGAAGCCACGAGCGCCCTCGACAACGCGACGCAGGCGATAGTGACCGAAAGCATGAGCCGATTGAAAGCGACCAAGATAATAGTGGCGCACAGGCTTTCGACCATAAAAAACGCGGACAGGATATGCGTCCTTCAAGAGGGACGCGTCGCCGAAGAGGGAAGTTACGATGAACTCATGAAATTGGACGGCCTTTTCGCGAGGCTCGCGCGCAGACAGATCGCCGGAGAATGATAATGATTCTCTTTCCTGAAATGACCGAACCGCTCAACGCGAACGAATACCTGGAACAGAAGTATGAAATTTCGGAATGCCCCGTGCTGCCCCTTTCGGACGAAGATGCGGCGGCGCAATGGGATGTCTGGCTCGCTCGGCCTGATGCGGCTCCTTTGACGATTCAGGGTATTTTATCGGGCTGCGAGGCGTGGCTCGAAGGCACGCCGGCGGGACGAATACCAGTGATTTATACAACGTCCCGGGAGAATTTTTTGCGGGCGTTACGATTTCTTAACCCCGGCGCCTCCACGCTGGACGTGCCCGACAGCGTGAACGCTTTCACGATAAATTCAAGGAGCGAGGAGGCACCAGGGCACAGGGTAATACTCCTAAATGAGGCCGGTTACGGCGGGGTATCCTGGAAAGAAACAGGAATGACGGAGGATGAGTGGATTGAAAAATCCATGACGCTCCGGCTGCGGCACGAAGCGTGTCACTACTTCTCCCTGCGCGTTCTGGGAGGGATGAAAAACCACGCTCTCGACGAGATGGCGGCGGATTGCGCGGGACAGCTCGCGGTGCTGGGGACGTTCAGCGCCGCGCTCCAAAAACGCTTTTTTGGAATATCGGAAGGAAGTGTCCTTCCAGGCGGGCGCTTTTCTTTCTACATGAAAAATTTGCGGGACGACGCCGCGCGCGAAGTTATCGGGGCTGTGGAGGCCGCGCTGTCGAGCATGGAAAGCTATCTTGCGAGAAGGCCGGACATGGCCGCCGAGCCCAACAGGGCGCTCCTGATAATGAAAATCCTCGGAGCCGGCATACGCGGCTGCTGCGATTTTTGAAGATCGCTTGAAAAGAGCGATGGAAGCGAGCGGAAGTTTCCCGGCGAAGATATCGGAGATTGAGAAGATTTACGGGATGATCTCTCTCGCGCTCTCCGGGAGCGGGATCGACGCCTCGGTCGAAACCCTTTTCAAGATGGCGGCTGACGAAATTTTTTCCAACATCGTGAATCACGGTTTTGGGGGCTTGCAAGACGGGGATGTGACGGTCTCGATACAGGCCGGGGACGGCGAGGCGTCGATGACGTTCCGCGACGGGGGCCGTCCGTTCGACCCTATGTCGATCCCCGCCCCGGACGTTTCGCTCGGCCTGGAGGAAAGGCAGGCGGGGGGCTTGGGGATATATATCGTTCTCGGGAGCTTTGACGAGGTTCGCTACGCCTTTGAAAACGGCTTCAACGTTTTCACGGTGAAAAAGCGTCTGCATGGGACGGCATGATCGTCTCGCGCAAAACGGCGGGTGAGGAATAACGATGATGGCTTTACCGGAATTTCGATTGAAAATTCACAGGCGCGGCGGAAACGCGAGATTTTTTATCGCGCGGATTGCGTTCGCGCTGTTGTTTCTGGCATCGATAGCTTTTCTGATTGCGCGGGGCGGATACCTGTTTTTCGACCATATCAGTTCCGTAAGGATCAGTTCACCGGCTCTTGCCATCGCGGCCGGCGAAAATTCGCCGCCGGTCATGTATGTCGTGGACTTCGCCCGCAAACGGCTGATCTTCGCCGACGCCTCCGGGCGGGCCTATTCCATCATTAACGCCGGGAAAGGCCGCTTTTCCGAGATATATGACCTGGCCACGGACGCCTCGGGAGATATTTTCATACTCGACACGGAGCGCGACGGCGAAACCCGCCGTATAAAATCCGAGGTTGTGCGGCGATTCTCCTCTGACGGCCGGTTCGCGGATGAAGTTTTCAGAGCGGACAGCGATATTCCGGCATTCAGCCGGGTCATAGCGGGGGTTTCCCGAAACGAGGAGGGTGGAGTCTCATTTGTGACGCTCGGCGACGGCCATTTCGTCCTTCACTCCCTGAAACCGGGCGGTTCCGGAAAAACGGAGAGGACACACGAATTTCCGATGGCATCCCTGATGTTCAACAACTTCGACATCGGCGGGGAGGGACAGGTTTTTTTCACGACCCGGCGCGGCGAGATATACAGCGCGGACAATAAAACAGAGCTGATTTTTTCCCCCGGCGCCCAAACGGAGGGGAGGGCGGCCATACCGTGGGATGTCGCGGCTGGGATCGGCGGAGAAATCTATTTCACCGACCTTGGCCGCCGTGGTGTCTACTCTCTCGGCGAAAGCGGAGAATCCGAGGCGGTTTATTCCGACCCGGACACGATCTACTATCGCGTTTCAAACCAAAACGGCCTTGTCGCGGTCAGCGAGAACGAGGTCATCATGCCGGGCGATGGCGAGCCTCGCGTCCTGGAGGTCTTTGAGGCGGGCGGCGGCATTCTTGCCCTGCGCGTATGCGCGTGGCTCGCGGCTCTGATTTGTCTGACGGGCGGTGCATGGGGCGCGGTCCGCCTCGCGCGTTTTCTCGTCCGGAAAAACAATTTCGTGGTCAAATTCAGCGCCGCCTTCGTCGTTGGCACGCTTCTCATCACGGCTGTATTCTGCCTGATGGTGACAAAGGACATAACAAACCGCATGACGCGGGAAATGCTGAGCCGCCTGACAACCACTGCGGAACTCATCGCCATGCAGATACCGGGGGAAGCGTTCGCCAGACTGGACAGCGTTGACGACACTATGGGCGAGGACTACGCCGCGGTGAAGGGGCTGATAGGAAAAATCGTAAACTCGCGGGAGGACTACGCCGGCATATACTGTGTGCTGTACAGGATTCTGGACGGCTCGATCTCCGAAGTGTTCGACTCCGACAACAATCACGGCATCGTGAACTACCCTTATGACTGGCCGGTGGAGGGCTCCGACGAAATGGAGATTCTCCGCGCTGGAATCCCAAAAACATATATCTACCCGTCCTGGGTGGACGGCGGCGTGATCTTCTCCCTGTGTCCCGTGTATGACTACGCCGGGAATCCTGCCGGCCTGATCGAGATCGGCTCGGATCTCGCCGCGTTCAGGCGGGATAACAGGAACCTCATACTGAACCTTTTCCTGAACGTCGTCTCCATGAGCATCGCCTTGATCATCATCGCGATAGAGCTGCTGACGTTCGTGGGGGCGCGCGCCAAAATGCGCGTCTCGCCTCTCCGCGCACCAAGCGTTCCGGTGGATATGATGAGAGGCGCCGTCTTTCTCGTTTACTTCATAACGAATATGTCCACCAGCTTTCTGCCGCTTTATGCCCGCGACATGATCCTGGCGGGGAGCGAACCAATTTTGCTTCCCCTGGAGTTCATGATTGCCGTACCCATATCGGCGGACGTCTTGATGGGCGCGCTCGCTTCTCTATTTGGCGACAGGATCGTCAGAAAATTGAGCATACGCCGGGCGGCAATCGCCGGGGGCGTCGTAATCGTCGCCGGGCTATGCCTTGAGGTTGTCTCCAACAGCATTTTCATGCTTGCGGCGGGCTTTGCCACGTGCGGCTTCGGCTGCGGGCTGACGCTGTTCCTCGCCAATCTGAGAATCGCCGGAGAGGAAGACGGAGCGGAAAAAGACAGAGGTTTTGCCGGCCTCACGGTCGCCACAGTCTCGGGCGTCAACGGCGGGGTTGTCTTCGGCGCTTTTCTGCTCAACTGGCTGTCGCGGCGAACGGTGTTGGGAGCGGCGGTCATCGTGAGCCTGGCGCTTTTGGCTTTCTCCGCCAAGTACATGACGAAATTGAACGTGCCGTCTCTCAAACGGGGCGATAACGGCGAAAAAACGAGCGCCGCGCGGTTCCTTTCCTCGCCGGGAGTGGCCTCGTACCTGTTGTGTATGCTGGTTCCAGCCATAGCGGCGGGCTATTTCATCATCTATCTGTTCCCCATCGTGGGCTACGACCACGGATTACCCGAGAGTTACATAGGATACTCCTTTCTCCTGCACAGCCTTATGGTCATCCTGCTCAGTTCCCCGCTCACGAACGTTTTTTCAAAAAAATTAGGCAAGCCGCTTTCGCTGATGTTATGGATGCTCCTGTACGCCGGTTCTTTCGGGGCGTTCGCTTTCTTCCAGAACATACCGGCGCTTCTCGCCGTCCTTGCGGTAATAGGTTTCGCGGACAGTTTCGGGCAGTCGCTTTCCGCCAGCTATTATACCGACCTGCCGGAGGTTGCGGAATACGGCTACGGCAGAGCCATCGGCGTCTCCAACGTGGCGGACAACGCGGCCCAGACAATCGGGCCGTTCGTGTTCAGCTACGCGCTTCACATCGGGCTGCGCGAGGGGCTGGTTCGGATTGCGGTCGGGCTTGCCGTGCTGTCCGTGATATTTCTGGCGGGTTCGACAAGGCTCAGGAGTGATAAAGAATGACCGCCGGCGCGCGATACACGCTTAGGACAAAATTCGCTATCCTATTCGGCGCTTTCGCTTTCGTGGTGGGGGCGCTCATCTGCTCCATCACCTACGTGAGCTATCGCGATTCCATGCTCGAACATTACGGCAAATACGCGCTTGGCGCGGCTACGCTGGCCGCTTCCATCCTCGACCCGGACGAGCTTTTGCGCTACGCCGCGACACTTGAGCGCGACGAGCGGTACAGCGTCATCGAGTATGAACTGGGCAGGATAAGGGAAAGCCTCGGAGTCAAATATCTCTATGTCCAGATGCCGATAAGCGGCGCTGAGTACATATACCTTTTCGACATCTACGCGCCGGATGAGCCGGGCGGCACCGACACATCCCTGGGCACGCGCGGCGATTACGACGAGAATTTCGAGACGGCCAAACGCGCTATGAGCACGGGGAAACCGACAAGGGAACTGGACATCACGCACAGCGTATACGGATACCTGGCTTCGGCCTACGTCCCAATTTCGCGCGAGGACGAGCCGCCATTCGCGTATGTGGGCGCGGACATTTCCATGAATTACATTTTGGGCTTCCTTACGCGTTATATGGCCTTCATCGTGTCGGCGACATCTGTCGTGATGGCGCTGTGCTTCACCGCGCTTTTTCTTCTCGTTCGGCGCTCCGTTGTGAATCCGATTCATGCGATAGCCGGGAAGACGAGTGAATTTACGCGAAGAGTGAGCGACGAAAAATTCGAGGCTCTGCAAATTCGCGCGAACGACGAGATCGGAGATTTGGCAGCCTCCATAAACAGGATGTTTGAAGAAATTCGCGACTTCGCCTCGCGGCTCGCCGAAGAGACGGCGCGGCGCGAACGGGCACAAAGCGAGTTGGACATGGCGAGGGGCATCCAGGAAGGCGTCCTGCCGAAGGTGTTTCCTCCGTTCAGGGATTTTCCCAAAGTGGAGGTTTTCGCGAGCATGAATCCGGCTAAGGGTGTCGGAGGCGACTTCTACGACTTTTTCATCGTCGGCGGGGACAGCATAGCCATCGTGATAGCGGACACATCGGGCAAGGGCGTTCCCGCGGCCCTTTTCATGATGGTGGCCAGGATTCTGATAAAAAACCGGGCGCTCTTGGGCGACGAGCCTCACGAACTCCTGGAAAGCGTGAATCGGCAGCTTTGCCAGGACAATGATGCCGGCATGTTCGTCACGGTCTTCGTCGGGATTTTCGATACGAAACTCAAAACTCTGAAATACGCGAACGCCGGGCACAATCCGCCGCTCATCCTGCGCGGCGGGCGCGCCGAATGGCTGCCGGTCGAACCCGGCATGGCGTTGGGCGTGATGGAGAACATCAGTTTCGTCGCGCAAGATATGGAGTTTGGAGAGAGGGGACTTTTGCTGCTTTATACGGACGGAGTTACCGAGGCGATGAACGGGAGCGGCGAGCTGTTTGACGAAAGCCGTCTTCTGGAACTCATGACCGGCATTGCCAGCGGCACCGAGGAAATGAGCGCGAAAGACGCGGTGGAGGCCGTCAACGCCGCCGTCCTGGATTTTTCGGGCGGCGCGGAGCAAGCGGACGACGTGACGGTTCTGGCTCTTCGCGAAAGAGTCTGACAGGCTGTTCGTAATCACCGGATATATCAAGCGTAAAGGAGTGCATTTACATTATGGAAATCAACGTTAGCAAAGAAAGCGGCGCGGTCATGCTTGAAATGTCGGGCAATCTCGATTCGATAGGATCCGGGGAGCTGCAGGCGGCGATAAAAGAGATTTTAGCGAAGGAGCCCGAAGCCGATCTCGCGCTCGATTTTGCTTCCGTGGCGTTCATTAGCAGCGCGGGATTGCGGGTGCTTCTTCTGGCGATGAAGAAACTTTCGTCCGCCGGGCATTCTATGAAATTATTGAACGTGAGCGAGCCGGTTAAAAAAATTTTCTCCATGACCGGATTCTCGGCGGTATTCGATATTGTCTGAATTAAATCTCAAAGAGTGGAACGGCGGTGTGTAAAAACAATTTAGCGAAGGCGGTATTTGCCGGCGACGCTGTGCCCGCTTTTGGAGCGAGGGGCGGAAAACGCTTCAAAGACTTCGCGCCGCTCGCCCTTTCGGCAAAGCCGATATACGACGAATACGCCGGAAGGCTTACGGAGCCTCTGACGTCGCCGCTCTATTTCCAGAGCCTTTATGCGTGGAACTTCACCTCGGTCAGCAAGTACGCGATATTTTACGACCATCTGTGTATTGTCGCGCACGACACGATACATGACGATACGTTCGCGTTTCCGCCAATCGGCGATTGCCGCCCGGAAACGTTTTCAAAAGCCGTCTGCGCCGTTTGCGAGGAATTCGCCAGCGAGGGGTTGGAGTGTGTATTCATGGAGACGCCGGACTTCATGCTGCCGTATTTTTCCTCCCTGCCCCACTGTGAGGCCGACATAAGCCATAACACTGACTGGAGCGATTACGTCTTCACGAGGGAAGCGTTCGTCGCGGGGATCGGTAAGAGTTCTTCCAGAGAGGCGATCCGCGGCTTCGTGAGGAAGCGGCGGCCCGTCGTTCGCGCCCTTTCTTCCTCCGACGGGGATAAGATCACCGCCATCACGGAGATGGATTACTGCCTCGAACGGAATTGCGCGGAGTGCTTCTGCGGATGCGAGGTCGAGGTCGCCCGCCGGCTGGTCAGCGCTTATGACGAGCTTGAATTGAGTGGGATCGTGATCGAGTCCGATGACGATCCTCTGGCGTTTGGAATAACATGCTTTCAGAAGCATACGATTCATTTCATCTCAAAGAAGGCCCGGCGAAGCGTCAGGGGGCTCAACGAATTTCTCAACGCCGAACTGATGGAACGTTTCGGCCTCGGGTGCGAGTCCGTGAACTACTCCGACGACATGGGGAACGCGGGGCTTCGCTTTTACAAAAGCAGGCTGGGCGCCTATGCCCTCTCTCACAGGAACACTGTCAGGCTGAGGTGCCGGACACGCGGCGGGGCTCGATGATACTGGACGTCCCGCTCGAAAAAGCGACAGCCGATTTTCCTGGGCTTGGTCTCTACGCGGAAAGCGCTTATTTCCCAGATACTCAAGCCGTCGCTTTTTGCGAAAGCGATGGGGCTAAACCGCTGTCGCTTGCCGTTTTCAGGCGTTCAGACCAGGGTTGGGACGTTCTCGACATACGCGACATACGGCCTGAAGGCGACGATAAACGCTACGGGGAATTGCTTGGCGCGTTGATTTTTAGGGCGAAGAAATTATGTCTCCCGATCTCTCTGCGATTTTTCGAGGATCGCCGTGATTATGAAACGCTCTGCCGGGCGGCCTCATGCGCCGGGTTCGTAAAGTTCCCCGGGCTGTATTCAGCCATAAGCCACGCGGATGAGGCGATGGGAAACCGATGGGAAGATTTCAAGAAAAAGCGGGGCCGTTTCTTCGAGCGCCTTGCCGCGAAGGGCTACAGGAACATCCCGCTGACGGATATAGCCGCCTCGGATCGCGCGGCGATTTACAGCGGGATAAAAAAAGAATACAACTACGATGCCGAGGCCGCGGCGCGCCAAATACCGGCGGACGAGGAAAACTGTTTTTTCGCGTTCCGAGCCTCGCGTCTCGCGGCGTTCTGTTTCGTGCTGCGCCCGTCGCCCACGCAAATGATCTTCGACTTTGGCGGCGCGAATCACAGAGAAAGATATAGCGGCGTTTTTCTGATGCCGCTCTCCGCGTTCATAAGCAAAACCTACAGATACCCGGAGACGCAGACAATAATCTATCTGTTCCACGAAAACAACGCGGAAATGGTCAATCTGGCGCGGCATACTCTTTCCATAGTCATCGATTCCACGAAGTACAAGGCGAACTTTTTCTACTCGCCACGGGGAGGCCAGGCTCAAGATGAGAGATATGAGCGAACGCATGAAACATGACGACGTGTTTCGCTTTGGAGAAACGCTGATCAATTGCATGAACAACATTTGCAAGACTCCCATAACGCTGATGAGCGCGCCGGTCGGCTACGGAAAGACGACGGCGCTGCGTGAATTTTTCATGAGAACCAACACCAACTACCGCATCATCAGTCTTGGCGGCGATTGCGCCATAAATACATTCTGGGATTCCCTGCGTGAGACGCTCCTGCACTGCGCCGACGGCGCGGGGAACACGGCCGCCGCCCGGATACCCGAAAATTTCCCCATGGGAACGGACGCCGTTTCCGAAGCCCTCGCGTCGATAAGCTGGCTTGTCTTCCCACAGAAAGCCGTCGTCATTTTTGACGATTTTCATAACATGGCGTTCCCGGACGCTTTCGCGTTTTTGTGCGCCATCGCCAGGCTGGGCATACCCAACCTCCACCTGGTTGTCAGTTCCCGCCGGGATATTTCGGGCGCTAACGACATTTTGCTCGCGGGCTGCGCCAATATGATCACCACAAAAGCGTTCATCCTGTCGGAAAACGACATTTCAAAAATTTTCGCGGCGCACGGCATCGAAATTTCCCCAAAACAGGCCCGCGCGCTGTACAAATATACCGAGGGCTGGCCCGCTCTTATCCATAATATCCTGGTATCGGTCACTCTGGCGGGAAATTTGGACAGACCATCGATTTCCGCTTTTGAAAGCGACATTATTCTCTTGCTGACCGAAGCGGTGTATCATCCTCTGCCGGACGACTGTAAGGAATTGCTGCTTCGTTTGTGCGGCGAAGAACATTTCACCGAAGGACAGGCCGCGTTCGTGTACGAGCCCGAAGCCGGGTGGCGCTCCGTTCGCGGCGTTCTGGATAAAATAAGCCGCTTCAGCGCGTTCGTTCTCAAGGACAGCGCGAATGGCGCGGCTGAGTACAAGGTTCACAATTTTTTCGCGAAAGCTATCCGCTTGCGGTTCGGCCTTCTGCCCGAGCGGGAGCGGGCGAATTTCCAAAAAAAGATGGGGGACTGGTTCTTTTTCAAAGGACGCTATCGGCAGGCGGCGAATTATTACCGGCTGGCCGAGGACGCGGCGTCTTTTTTCGAAGCCTATGAACACATAAAATTGTTCCGGGGCTCGCGGGACATCTTTTTGATGCTCATATCCTTTTTCACGCGGGAGGCAAAAAATCTGCCGTCGTATAACCTGTCGGGAGTATTGACGTTTGCCGCGGAGATGTATCTTCAGGGGGCTTCAAACGTCTTTCGGGATATCGCGGATTCGATTCCCGCTTCCGTTTTGAGCGGCGCGCGGCATCGGGCGGAGACGGAAATGCTTCTTTGCGCGGCTGACGAATGCGATCTCGCGAAAATCACGGCCAGGATAAGGCGCGCTTCGCGCCTCGCAAAGGATAAATTGCGTGACAAACTCGACTTTGTATACGCGAATCCTTCCCTTCTCTTTTTGTATCATAAAATACCCGGCGCACTGGAAAACACCGTCGACGCTTTTTCAAAGCTGATGGACGATTATCGCGCGCTTACCGGCGCCGGCGACAACGGGGCCACGGCCCTGCTGAAATCCGAAATTCACTATTGTCAGGGAAATTTCGAGCGAGCCGGCGCGATGCTCCGGATCGCACTGCTGAACTCATTGAATCAGCAAGAGTTCGGCGTGTGGATGGCCGGGCGGTTCCTCATGGCTCGCCTGCGGCTCGTAAGCGGCGACATCGAGGGCGCTTTTGAGACAATAGGCGAGACGCGCGAGCGGATTCTTTCGGAGAACGAGGAATTTATAAAACATACCATCGATTTGTGTGAGAACTTCCTCCGCCTGATGTTGGGCGATTCGGGAAACTTTACCCCCTGGATTCTTTCCGGGGGAGGAGACAGGCTGATCGGCCCGCTCGCCCCTTTTGCCGATACTTTGCGCGGCGCTTGCCTGCTCAAAAATGGGCGCGCGGCGGAGATAACCGCCGGCGGGTTGCCGGGCGGCCGGACTCGCTCTTCATTTCAGAGCGCGCTTCGCTCCATCTACGACAATCTGACTTTATCGATGGCTCTCGCGGAAGGCGGCGCAATCGGTGATTCGCTGGAAATTCTTCGCGCCGCGATGGATATGGCGATCCCGGACAATCTATGCGCTCCTTTTTTCGAGATATGTCCCGTTAATTGGACGATGTTCGACCGCATCTCGGCAGGCGATCCGGCATACCGGCCATTCATCGGCGCGGTCAGAAAGGCGGGACGCAGACTTGGCGGCGCGAGAGCCGCGGCAAAAAGCGACATGGAAATATTCACGAAAAGAGAGAGGGAACTCGTATCGCTGCTTCGGAGCGGCATGAAGAACAAAGAAATCGCGGACGCGCTTTATATCAGCGAAAACACGGTCAAATCAATTCTTAAAATCATTTTCCGAAAGACCGGGGTCGTATCGAGGAAAGAACTCAAAACGCCGTCGAACAAAACCATTCGAAAGTTAAAGGGCTAAGCGTCAAAAGCGCTCTGCCATCAAACCCCACAAAGGACTTGACACCTTATTGAAGCCAAATTGGCGCAAGGCAAAATCTATCTCTGAAATCACTCTAATATCACCCGTTTTCCCAAAATGGGTGATATTTTTTATATTACTTTAAGCGTAAACTACGTCTCATCGAACGAAGGTCACAAGCGAACGGGGCTGACGGGATTGGCGTATTACAAGCTGGCGGACAATTACGCGCTTAGAAGATGGAAAAAGATCGGCGAAGTTCTTTACGACCTTGAAACGGCGGCTGTCGAGACGCTCGATCTTTTTGACTTTATCGCGCTGCGCGAGTGCAATGGCAATACCGACTGCGAAGCGAATCCCTCACTCGATTTTTTCGAAAAACGCGGAGTGATAACGCGATGCGCTAAAGGTGACGCCATAAGGGACGAACAACGGTTTCGGGATTATCGAAATGAATTTTTCCCCATCGTCCAATGGGCGGTCACGAACAGGTGCAATTACGAATGCAAGCATTGTTTTATGGCGTCTTCGGTTGAAAACGAAACCGCCGAGCCGTCGCATGACGCCTGTATGCGCCTGGCGGATCAGATAGCGGACTGCGGCGTGAAGTCGGCGTATCTGACCGGAGGCGAACCTCTCCTTCGGGCGGACTTCCTGTCCATAATAGACAAGCTGACGGAGCGCGGGATAGCCATAAATATCATAAGCACCAACGGCGCGCTGCTCGACGACGCGTTTCTGCATGAGATAAGGAAACGGAATATTCGTCCGGTTTTTGTCCTGAGCTTCGACGGTATCGGACGTCATGACTGGATGCGCGGCGTTCCCGGCGCGGAGGCCGCCAGCGTGCGGGCAATGAAACTCGTTCGGAAACATGGATTCGAGCTTATG
>JAISYM010000029.1 GCA_031269875.1 Synergistaceae bacterium | reverse complement strand
TCGATATAACCTGGATGCCGAGGGTCTTCAATAATTTCAAATCTAGCCTGGATATCCAAAAATAAATCCCTCCCTCTTTTTTCCGTTTCTTATTTCTTCATTACTCACTTTATCATACTAGAAAATATTTACAGCAAATTTATGAAACGGCCGTGTTATCACGTTTTCATCACTTTGACAATCGCCCATATTATTGTATAATATCTTACCCTGGTAAGTTCAGCTGACCTGGGTTGTGAAAAAATTTACGAAATGTTTGTTTCCTGCTCAGAGGTGGTTACAAAATGTTCAACAAATTCACGGGTTCAACCGTGGACCTCACGGCAAGGATGGTATTGTGTTTCGTCCTTGCGGTTCTTCCATTCATAATACTACCATTTGTACTTGTGTCAAATGGCATTGTTGCCGAAAAGAGAAATAACTCCGCTTACACGGTTTTCATGCCGTCCGGCGGCGGCAATCCGGCGTTCGCGCGCCCTGTTCGCCCTGTTTCCGAAAAGAGCGCCCTTCCGCTCGCTCAAAACGCTCAGATAGGATATGACGCGTCAGTGCTTCGCGCCGTCAGGGAGATGAACCTCGTCCTCGATCATTTCGGCGCGTGGCTGGAAGAACACCCCGATTCGGCGCTTGCCCGCATCCGCTTTATGTCGTCCGCCACGCAGCGGAACGTGGCGTCGACGGCGCTTTTCATCAGGAAGACAAATCCGAAGATCGACGCGAAAACAGCGTGGCGCGAAGCCGCGGCGCTTGTCCACTACAGCGCGAAATACGGCGTGCCTTTCGCGCTCTCGACTGCCGTAGCCAAAGCGGAAAGCACGTTCAACCCGGACGCCGTCAGCCCCAAGGGCGCGTCTGGAGTGATGCAGGTAATGTGGAAAATTCACAAAGGGCTCTTGAATTCTAACGGAATATACGCGGCGTCAGGCGCGAACCCCCTTTCCGATCCCGAAAAAGCCATCGCGGCGGGATGCCTCTTGCTCTCACGATACCTGAGAGCTTACGGGTCGCTTCAACTCGCGATGAACCGTTACAGCGGAGGCGGTTCGGCGTCATATCTGCGAAAGGTCAACAGCAACATCGCCAGCATTATGAACCACGAGGCGGAACTGGCAACGCGAACGAATTAAAACAGAGTAACGCAACATTTAGTTCTATAGTCTCCTTTACCGTGAGTCCCGGGAGTGATATAGTTCGGAGTGTGAATATCTGTATTCGGGGGGTTGCCGAAATTGAGGTTGATTTCGCATAGATCGAAGGCTTTCTCTTTGACCGAGATGCTTGTGGTGTGTGTTATGCTCGGCATTTTGGCAGGCTTTATAATACTGATATTCGGAGGCTCGACCGAAAAAGCCAGGGCGACGAAGATCGCGGCCGACTTGGAGTCGGTAAAGCAGGCCGCGCTTTCGTATGAAAACCAGAACAGAACGAGGAACAACAACCCGCTTGCGGCTCTTGTCAATAATAAGAACACCTTTACGGCCGCTGTCAACGATATCCTCGACAATCCGCTGCCCGCCGACCGGTTGGCTTTGCTTACACGAGACGCGGATGACAATGACAGACTGCTCGTCGCCTTTGAGAACTTCCATGCCGACTCGAGTTTGGCGGACGCGCTGGACAAATTCGTGCAACAGCACGCGGACGGCGGTTACAGCGGGAGCGCATCCGGTTCAAACTATACCTTGAGATTACGTTTAAAGTAAGGGCTTAAATTTTCGCCGCCTCGTCCCGCTCAGGACGGGCGGCGTTTTGACGATTTGAAATTCGCGAGATTGCGCGCCCTCACTATTTCGTTTAAGTGAAACTGGAGATATGGGACGCCTATAAACCATAGCAGGAACGGCGATGGGGCGAAGGATTCCGTCTTAGTGTTAATTGTGTCCGCGTTTTCCATCTGAATCGCGTCCGCTATTACTTCGCGCGCCCAAAAGAGGATATGCCTGTTCATAAGGAAAAACAGTGGGAAAAGACACGCGGCGGCACGCGGAAAAATCGAATCCCCAAACATGCCCCCAAGCCCCCAAAAATCCAAAGACCAAAAATTATTCCATCCCGCCCCGTAAAGCTCGCGGCAGGTGAGGGCTATGAGCGCCATCACCGCCGTGTAAAGGACGAAACAGAGATAAAGAGCGCGTCTGCCATGACGTTCGTCCTGCCTTGCCATACCTTCGAGCGAACCCATCCAGCGCAGCATCCACAGCGTCGATCTCAGACCCAGCGTCAGTATATCCGCCGTAAAAATACTCACAGGCGAGGCTTGTTTCAGCTCGTCGAACGCCTCGGAGCGAAGCTGTTCTGAGTTTTTAGCGTCGTTTTCGCCGCTGTCTTCATTGAGCTTCGCGTCTTGTGGCTTATCCCGCTTTTTAGAAGCGGAATCGGCCGCCGCGGCGCTTTCCGGCTTGTCTAGGATTTTATGGCCAACCTTGCCTCCGCACACAGGACAGTACGGCAGAGACCAATCCGGCGCCATCACGCTCTCGCAACTCTCGCAATAAAGCCCCTCCTCAGCCATCTTGAATCTCTCCGGGCTCGTCCGATATCCTGACTCCGCGCTTTTTTATAATCACGTATTCATTGAGCCAGTTCTTGACGGAAAATTCCCTCATTATCTCGTCCTGACCCACGAAACCAGGCATACCTAGTCCGATGAGCCTATTGATATGGAACTGTATATAGGCCGATCCAAATGTAAAAAGTTTGAACCACGACTTCATCGTCCGGCTGATCATGACTCCGTCTTTATCCCACGCCTCCACCGCGCGCCGAATGTTCCAGCGCAGATCAAAGAAGTGATAGCACCTCTGCGGGAAAACAAGGAGAAGGTAAGAGGCGGCATAGAGCAGCAGGAAGCGCGGGGCGAAATACTCAAACCGGAGCGAGTCCGTAAAGCGCGACGCCAGAAAGAGCGCAAGTGAAACAGGAAGCAGGAGCTGTACACAAAAACCAGTGACCGCGTAAAGACGCAATCGTTTCTCCTGAAACCTGTTGGCGCACAGATTAGTAAATGCCGCGGAATTGGACCACAGCCAGGAGAACGGGTAAAGGCCGCACGTCAGAACAGAGAGCGCCGCATAGAGTTCGACCGGAATATAACCCAATACGGCCGGCGCTTTAGGCGAATCTGCCCGAGCCTTGGAAAAAGCGCCCCGCGCGAGCGCAAAGCACCTCCTGGCGACAAAGCTGATCGTAGATACCGCAAAGAGAATTGGCCAGAAAAGAATATAAAGAAGGAGAGACATCCCCCTGCGCCGATGCACGACGCTCCGAGCGGGGACTTTATACCTCGTCGGCAGCGGCGGCCAAGCACCCCACTCGCCTACGCTCGTGGGATCGTCGGCCCAATCGGACGGAACCTCGTGCAACTTAAAAATCGAGACTCTTTCTCTGCTTTCTTTACTTTCTTCGCGATCTTCGGTTTTTCCTAATCCGGCTTCGCCTCGGGGAACATTTTTAAAAATTCCCCCGAATGGAACGGCTGGAAGTTGTCCGCTTTGTCTGCCGGCTGTACTGGAGCTGCTGTTGGCGGCTGCTCCGGGAGTTGGGGCTGTCCCGATGTTTCCAGGGGCGGCTGCGATTTGGGGATTAGCTCCGCGAACCTTGACATAGCCGGCTGAACGGTCGGCGGCGACACCTGTTGGGGCAACGGCTGAGAGTCTTGCAGCTCCTGCTGTACCGGAGGCTGCGCCGGCATAGCCACTTGCTGCGAAACCTGCGGCGGCAGTGGTTGCGCCTGCGGAGGCTGTACCGGTTGCTGCGCCGGCAGGGGCGCTTGCTGCGAAACCTGCGGCGGCTGTGGTTGCGCCTGCGGAGGCTGTACCGGTTGCGGCGCCGGCAGGGGCGCTTGCTGCGAAACTTGCGGCGGCAGTGGTTGTGCCTGCGGAGGCTGTACCGGTTGCGGCGCCGGCAGGGGCGCTTGCTGCGAAACCTGCGGCGGCTGTGGTTGCGCCTGCTGTACCGGTTGCGGCGGTATTGGAAGCGGCGGCGGCGTGGCGCCAAGAGGAGGCGTCAGGGTTGTAGGCGTCGGAAGCGGCGTGCCGCCAAGCGGCTGCGCCTGCGTCATATCGAGAGGCTGTGGTATTGGCGGCGTCGGAAGCGGCGGCGGCGTAGCGCCAGACGTCCACTCCGGCGTTGGTTGAGCCTGTATCGGCGGTGGCGGCATGACGCCAAAAAACGGATCCGTCGGATGTGTCTGTACCACCGTAGGTTGTACGGGCGTTACGCCGGGCGGCGGCATTATCGGCATCGCTTGCGCCGCCGGCATAATGGGAACCGCCGGCGGCGGAGAAGCGGCGGGTTCTGCCGCCAGCGACGGCGGAATAAATGCCGGAGGTGTCGTCCTTATCGGAACTGAGGGAACCGGCGGCTGCGTGGCCGCCTCGGAAAAAAGCCGAGGAATCTCCTCCGTCGGAGGCAATGGCGGCACTGATGGAACCGGCGTTCCGGCGCCTTGTGGAGCGGGAACCGGCACCGTAAACCCCACCACCCTCTGAGAATCAGCGACGCCGGGTTTCAGACGGCTGCCGAGCTGCTCGGCAGCCTGAATACCGGGCTGTGATTGAGGTATTAAACTCTCCTTTTTTCTGCTGAACATATCCACATTAGGGGCGTTTGAATAAGCCTTTATATCTTCAGGCGCGCCAATCCGCTCAAAAGTACCGTCGCCCGCGTGCTGCGCCGGTTGCGTTTCTCTCTGCTCTTTCTGCGGAATCATATCCACCCTGCCGCCAGAGGAACCTTTCATAATGCCCAAAAATGGTTCGGCCGCCGTAGGTTTCGGAGGCTGTCGGACGGGCTCCGGTTCATTCGCGCCGGTGAACGAGTCCAATCGCGGAGCGGATAAAGGCGCGTCAAGGTTGAACTCTTTCGCGGCACCCGGCAGATTTTCCTGTCCGAAGGACGGCATCCGCGGCGGCTCATCACTCTGAAGCCTCGCGGGGGCATCCGGCACTTTTGGCGCGGGCGGCGCGGCGTCTGCCGGCGGGTAATCATATATCGGCTGCGGCGTCGGAATAACCGGCGGCGTGGTGTCCGCCGGAGGGTAATCGTATATCGGCGGAGCGCTCTGCGCCGCCTGTGCGCCATCCGAACCAACGAAAGCAGCCGCCTCATCCAGCGGGCTCACATCAGGAGGGAGCGTCTGTTGAGGCTGAACTGTCGGCGCAGGTTCCTGCCTGGCGGCCTGAGGCGCATAATCCATGCTTTGCGCGAACACGGCGTCGTCCGGCTTTTCCACAAGAAAACCGCCGCACAGAGGACAGAATGACCTGTTCCAAGTTAGATTATTGCCGCAACGACTGCATATCTTCATGATTGGCCTCCATATCGAATAAACGCACTTCCTCTTGCGATTATTATTATAACATTATTTAGTATCCTGTAAATTGAAGATGTTCGGCCCGCGGCAGTGCGTGTTCCGCTTGGAATATGAACGGCCTGACTTTTACAGAAAGAGAAAAGGCAAAATCCCTTGAAACCATGACTTCACAGGACTTTATCGAGTGCATTTTCTTGTCTTTTTTGAGCATATTTACCACCATTAAAAATAATAGTGTAAAGGTCAGGGCTAGGTTTTATTCTTTACTCTGAGCGTCATGGTGATTTGAGTTATAATAGCGCAGGGACTTCGGTTCGGCTAAAATAATCGAAATTCGGAGTGGGCGGCTAATGAATGACGTGAAGAAGGAACTCTATCTCGGAATAGATCTTGGTACGTCGATGGTCAAAGTCGTGATTTTAGAGCGTGACGGCGGACTAGTCGCCTCAGCCGGAGCCGAATACCCGTTCCTGACCGGAAAGCCTGGTTTTTTCGAACAAAACCCAGACGACTGGAAACGCGCTATAACGCACTCTGTCCGAGAAGCGCTTTCGAGTTCGCGAGCCGCACCGAGCGACGTCGCGGCTATCGGGCTCTCCGCGCAGATCCCGACCCTCGTGCTCACGGACGGACGCGGTTCACCCACCTATCCGGCGATTACCTGGTGTGACGCGCGCGCCGACGCGATTGGGACCGCTATGAGAGAAAAAGCCTCTCCTGAACGGCACTACTCGATAACCGGCGTTGTGCTCGACGGCCGATATCTCGCCCCGATGTACGGATGGATAGCCGAAAATCACCCAGAGTTCTTGACCGACAGTCACATGATCCTCTCGGCCAAGGACTTTTTATATCACTGGCTCACTGGCATAGCGGCCACCGATCCTTCCACCGCTTCCGGCTTCGGACTCTATTCACTCTCGGAAAAAAATTTCGACGCGGAACTCTGTGCGGAGTTCGGCGTGCCTACCGGCGCACTCCCGCAAATCTACGAGTCGCACGAAAAACCAGGCATGCTCACGCGCGAGGCGGCAAGAGAACTTGGCCTCGCCGCTGACACTCCGGTGGCACTTGGCGTGGCTGACTCGATGGCGGGCGTTCTCGGCGCCGGGGTGGCTGAGCGAGGCGAGGTCTGCATGATCTTCGGATCGAGTACGGCTGTTGTCGCCCTCTGCGACAGGCCGCTCTTGAGCCCGGACATGAAATACTTAGTGTCGCCATCGGCTTCGAGAGGGATATTCGCGCTCGAAGCCGATATCCTGTCGACGGGTTCCGCCGCCGCGTGGACCGCCCGCCTGTTGGGTGTTTCGACGCCAGCAGATCTCTCGCGGCTCGCACGGGAATCGCCCCCGGGGGCGAAGGGCGTCATTTTTTATTCATATCTGTTCGGAGGAGAACAAGGGGTATTGTGGGATTCATCGCTCTCGGGTACCATAGCCGGACTGTCGCTCTATTCATCACCCTCCGATATTGCGAGAGCTCATTACGAAGGCGTCGTCTGCGAAATCAGGAGATGCGTATCGGCTTTCGCCGAGTCGGGCTTCGAGCCCGGAAGGCTCGCGGCGGCCGGGCGAGCGGCGGAGGACCCTTTCTTCATGCAATTGATCGCCGACGTGACGGGAAGCCCCGTTGTGGCCTCGGACGTACGCGACGCTTCTGCCATCGGAGCCGCTTTGACGGCCGGAGCCGGGCGCTTGAGAGAACGCGGCAAAAAAACAGAAAAGGTTTTCACCCCTGAAAACAATATAAAAAAGTTCTATGACGCACACTATCGGATATATGTAAAAACGACACAAAACGCGCGCGTACTGTAAAGGAAAGGATGTCGATATCTAATGAACGCCATGGACGAGAAAGCGAAGAACATCAGAAGTATCGCGGAGTACGAGCGGCGGTTCCCAAAGAGTAAGGAGATGTTCGCGGAAGCTAGGAAATATATGCCAGCCGGGGTGAACAGCACGGCGCGAGCAGTCTGGTCCGGCTGGAAGCCCTACCCACTGTTCGTGGAACGCGGCGAGGGCTCGCACGTGTTTGATGTCGACGGCAACGAGTTTATTGATTATCTGATCGGTCTAGGCCCTATGTTCCTCGGCCACAGGCCCAAGACGATCACCGACGCCGTTATAAAACACATATCCGAGGTCGGCACGAGCTTTGCGCTCGCCTCGGAGATGGACACGATAGTTGCCCGTAAGATGACCGAGTGCGTGCCAAGCGTCGAGCGAGTGCGTCTGAGCAACTCCGGCACAGAGGCCGTGACCTACGCGCTGCGGCTCGCCCGCACGTTCACCGGACGACAGAAGGTCATCCGCTTCGAGGGGATGTATCACGGCTTTTCTGACGGCATCTATTGGAGCAAACACCCGTCGGGCGCCGAACTCGACGCCGACGAGAACCACATCCCGGAGGCCCAGGGGCCCGGTCTGCCTGCCGGCATAGCCGAGAGTCTGATAATTCTCGACTGGAACGCACCCGAAAAACTGGAGCGCACGATAGAGAAGCACGCGCATGAAATCGCCGCTGTCATCACCGAGCCGATCATGAGCAACACCGGGTGCATACTACCGAAACCGGGATATCTTGAGAAAATGCGCGAACTCTGCACGAAGCACAGCATCGTTTTGATCTTCGACGAGGTCATAACTGGCTTTCGCGTCGGCCTCTCGGGTGCCCAGGGCAAGCTCGGCATAAAACCAGACCTTTCGATATTCGCCAAGGGCATGGGCGGAGGCTTCGCGGTCGCGTCCCTCGGCGGACGGACGGACATAATGAACCTCGCCGACGTCGGCAAGGTTTCGATAGCAGGCACTTACAGCGGCAACGGAGTGGCTCTGGCGGCAACGTCCGCGACGCTCGACGAACTGCGCAAACCCGGCATGTACGAGGAGCTCTACCGTAAATCCGAAAAACTTCAGAAGGGCTTAGCCGCGCTGTGGGGAAAATCGAAAATCCCCGCGCACGTAGTTGGCATCGGCCCACTCTTCCAAGTCTGGTTCGCCGACAGCCCGATTGAGAACTACCGCGACGCGGCGCGCCTAGCGAGCGAGCACGTCTTCTATCTCTGGTGGGAAGAGATGCTCTTCCGCGGTGTGCTCTTCCATCCCCATTACTACGAGAATCTCTTCGTCTCGATGGCCCACACCGACTCGGACATAGAAAAAACACTAGCTGCAGCGGAGGAAGCCGTCACCGCCGTCGAGAAAAAACTTCTCTAAAGAAGGCGTGCGCCGCACGCACGTTGACAGTTCCTACCCGCAGTAATCCTTTATCGTCTCGGCCACTACTTCTACGAGCTCCTCCAACTCGGAGAGCGAGACCCACTCGTCGGGGGCGTGGAGATTGCCGCCGTCGGCACCTACGCCTATCGTTGGGAAACCGGCGTCCTGGAATATCTGCGCGTCACCCCACGAGTTCTCGCCCACAGCGACGGCAGTCTTGCCCGTCACTTTCGCCAGCGCTTTTTCGTAAGCCGCGTAAATCTCCTCGTGGCCACGCGCCTCGAAAGGATCGCGAGCTATCGTGACGCCGACCGACGCATCGAGGTCGGGATAGATCGTCCGCACCTGCTCGAAGATTTCTTCGATCTCGTCCACTCTGCTCTTTATGGTCTCGCCAGGCTGTGTGCCGATTTCTATGCCAAGCTTGCAATGCTCCGGGTACGTGCCATAGTCCGTGCCGCCTGTTATCGTGCCGGTATGGTAAACGGTCTCGCCGTTCAGCGGATGCGAGTGCGCCGCGTATTTTTCGCGGGCGAGTTTCTGCAAGCGGACAATTATCTCCGCCATCCGCGCAATCGCGTCGCGCCCCTCACCCGGCGCGGAGCCGTGCGCGGCTTTCCCCTTCACTGTTATATCAAGCCATCCGAAGCCCTGGTGAGTCACGTTAATCCTTTCCACAGGCGCGGATTCGAGTATCAGTGCGGTCTCCGGCGTGTGGTCCCGAACGTAGCCGAACGCCCCCGCGGATCGTCCCTCTTCGTCGGCGACGAAGGCGAGGTTCACGTCGCCTCTTGGACGGCAGCCTTCCTCGATGAGGCGCTCGACAGCGAGTATGGCCGCCGCGCAATGCCCCTTGTCGTCAGCGGCGCCGAGGCCGACCAGCGTGTCGCCCCTGCGATCGAGTTTGAGCGCGCGGTCGCGCCAAAGTTCATATCCAACGGTGTCAGCGTGAGCGTAAAGCGTGATGTTTTTCCCGCCGCCGATGCCCTTGAAGCACGCCGCAAGATTCGTATGTCCGTCGTTAGTCGGTTCAATTTTTGCCTCGAGGCCGAGTTTCGTGAGATAGCCGAGAATAAATTCCTGAACCTTGCGCTCTCCAGGGCTGCCCGGTATCAAAAATGCGTTCGAGGAGTCTATCGCCACAAGCGCGCCTATGAGATCCACAATTTTGCCGCTGTAACTCATAATCTCTCTCCTTGTCAGGTCATGCCGCTTTCAAATCAAAGGCCTAAAGGGTTAAGCGTTGGAGCCGGTTTGGACAACCGCTCAGCCACATCAAAAACAGCCTGTTGATCGCGACTTGGTATCAATTTGAAATGACACGCCGCCATGTGTCCGTCCGCCACCTCGGCAAGCTCGGGTTCGCTGTTCCTGCATATCTCCGGCTCTCCCTCGTCGTGATAGAGCCAGCATCTGGTGTGAAATCTGCATCCACCTGGTATTTCGGAGGCTGATGGCGTCTCTCCGGCAAGTATATGGCGTTCACCGCGCATTTTTTTGCCGACGGTGGGTATGACAGAGACGAGCGCGTTCGTATACGGGTGCGTCGAACGATGGACGACCTCCTCCGTGCCGCCAATCTCGACCATCCTGCCGAGGTAGAAGACTGCGATTCTGTGCGAGATCATCCACGCGAGCGAGAGGTCGTGCGTTATGAACATGTAGGTGAGGTCTTTGTCCTTTTGCAGATCCAGCATGAGCTTCAATATTTCGGAGCGCACGGAGACGTCGAGCATTGAGACCGGTTCGTCAGCGACGATGAAATCCGGCTCGAGAATTATCGCCGCCGCGATAGCGACGCGCTGTCTCTGCCCTCCCGAGAGGTGATGCGGATACCTCGCCGCGATCATCTCGGCGGGACGGAGGCCGACAGCTTCGAGGTGCGACATAACGAGATCACGCTTCTGAACGGACGAAAGATCGCGCCTGTGTATCAGGAGCGGTTCGAGCAGCGTATCGTATATGCTCTGCCTCGGGTCGAGGGACTCGTAAGGGTCTTGATAGATCATCTGGAATTTTCGGCGCATCGCACGAAGTTCCGCGCCGCTGATTTTCGCGAGGTCTATCCCGTCGTAAATGATGCGTCCCGAAGTCGCGCGCGTGATATTCAGAATGGCCTTTCCCATCGTCGTCTTGCCGCAGCCGGACTCGCCGACGACGGAGAGAATCTCCCCTCGCCTGATGCTGAGCGACACTCCGTCTACCGCGCGTACCTTCCGCCCGCAGCCGCCCATCCTTCGCCGCTCGTAGTGAACGCTGAGTTCGTCAATCGTCATGAGGTCAGCCATTTATTATGCCGCCTCCCTCTTTGTCCCTTCGTGGATACAGGCACGAGCACCAGTGGCCGGGAGATGTTTCAGACAGTTCCTGCCTCGTGCTCTCGCAGCCCGCCAAACGCTCGGGACAGCGTTCATAGAAGCCGCAGCCCACTGGCGGGGCTATAAGGTTCGGCGGATATCCAGGTATGCCCGACGTGAACACGCGTTCGCCGTATATGTCCGGAAACGCGTTCATCAGCCGCGCCGAGTAGGGGTGTGCCGGTTCGCGGAATACGTCGGCGGATCTGCCGTGCTCAACGACGCGTCCGGCGTACATGACGACGAGCGTGTCGCACAGTTCGGCAAGCACCGACAGATCGTGCGAGATCATAATCAACGAAAGCCCAAGCTCCGAACAAAGAACCTTGATAAGCTCCAAAATCTGCGCTTGTATCATCACGTCAAGCGCCGTAACGGGTTCATCCGCGAGGACGAGGTCCGGCCCGCACGCAAGAGACATCGCGATCATCGCGCGCTGTCTCATACCGCCAGAGAACTCGTGAGGGTAGTTCGAAAATCTTTTTTTCGAAATGCCGACGCTATCGAGCAATTTTTCGGCCCGAGCCTCGGCCTCTCTGCGCGGTGTTCTGGGTTCATGCAGCAGAATCGGCTCCACGATCTGGCTGCCGACTGTCTTGAGCGGGTTCATCGCATTCATCGAGCCCTGGAAGATAACAGAGACGCGCCTCCAGCGGATGGTCCTCATCTCGTCCTCACTCTTTGAGATCAGGTCCTCTCCATCGAAAATTATTTGACCGCCGGGCACCGTCGCATTGCGGGCCAAAAGCCCGGGCACCGCGAGCGCCATCGTCGTCTTGCCACAGCCGGATTCTCCCGCTATGCCCATTATCTCGCCTTTTTCTAGCGACAGCGAGACGCCGTCCACCGCATGCACGATGCCCGCGACCGTCCTGAAATCTACCCGAAGGTTCCTTACATCGAGCAGAGGCATTGCTAGAACTCCCTCAATCTTGGATTGAGAATCTTGTCGAGCGTGTTGCCGACGAGCGTGAAACCGAGTACCAGCAGCACGATCCCGATACCCGGAGGCAGCAAGTACCACCAAACTCCGCGCCCGGCCGCGCCGGAAACAAAGGCATAGTGGAGCATCGTGCCCCACGACACCCGCACCGGGTCGCCTAGGCCGAGGAACGCAAGAGTCGCCTCCGCAAGCACGGAACCCGCGATAACGAGTACGGTGTTGGCGTAGATCAGCGGCATAACATTGGGGAGAATATGGACGCAGAGAATCCGCGCGTCGCTCGCACCTATCGCCCTCACACGCTCCACGAACTGCCGCGCACGGATGCTCAGCACCAGCGAGCGTACAATCCGCGCGGTCGACGGCCAGCTCGTCATGCCTATGACCATTATCGTTATCAATAAATTCTGCCCGAATACGGACGCGAGGACGATAATCAGCGGCGTCACCGGCAACGCGAGGAAAAAATCAGTGACTCGCATCAGCAGGTTGCTGAACAGTCCATGATAATAGCCCGAGAACAATCCGACAAAGGCGCCGATGACTATCGAAATCGCACTCGCTGTGATACCGACCAGAAGCGATATTCTAGCCCCCGCGAGCGTCGAGCGGAAGATATCTCGCCCCATTTCGTCCGTGCCGAGCCAATGCTGCGCGGTCGGCGGCGCGAAAATTTTCGACGCCGACGTCGCCACCTCGCGCGGGTCGAACGGGAAAATGATCGGCCCTAGTATGCTGATACCGATTATCAGAGTGAGCAGCACGAGCCCGGCGCGCCCGAAGGAGTCCGCCCAGATGCGCGAAAAAATTTCCGCGAGGCGTTCACCTCGGGCGTTCACAGACTTTTCACCCTCGGATCGACTATCATGTACATGACGTCAGTGACGAAATTCGCGAAGACGGTAAACGCGGCGAAGAGGAAAAAACTCGCCTCAAGAATCGGATAGTCTCGCAACAGCACGGAGTCGTACATCAGCTTCCCCATGCCCGGAAACGAAAAGACCGTCTCGACCTCTATCGCCCCTCCGATCAGGAGGCTTACGTATAGCGCCGTCGTAGTCATTATCGGCAGCATCGCGTTCGGCATAGCGTGGCGGGATAGCACCTGGTTCTCGGACAGCCCCTTCGCCCGCGCTGTCAGTATGTAATCTTCCGTAAACACGTCGACCAGCGCGCTTCGCGTCACGAGCGAGAACTGTGCCGTGTCGACGATTATCAGCGTCAACGTCGGCAAAAATAAATGCCGCAAAATATCCACCGTTTCAGCCCACGAGGTCGCGTACCTCATACCTGGCGTGACGATGCCGGATATCGGGAACATGTGCAGATATGTGCCGAACACGATGATCGCAATCAGCCCTGTCCAGAACGTCGGAAAGCTCCAGCCCGCCATCGACGACACGACTATCGTCCGGTCGAGCGCGGTTCCTCGCCGCATCGCCGCTACGATGCCGCACGATATCCCGATCGCGATAACGAAGACCGACGCGAGCGCAAGCAGCATGAATGAATTGACGAGACGTTCGCTTATCACATCTATAACCCGGCGGCGGAAGGTCATGGATATCCCGAACTCGGCAGTGGCAAGATTTTGCAGATAGATGAGAAACTGCTGCCAAAGGGGTTTATCGAGGCCGAAGAGTGACGTCAAGCGCGCTACGACGTCAGCGGACAAATTGCCCTTCCGGGCGAGCAGCGTGAGCGGGCTGCCCGGAAGGATTCTAAACAGACAGAAGTTGAACGCGGCTATAAAGAACAGTGTCGCAAAGAGCTGGCCGGCCTTCCTCGCCACATAGACTGTTCTCGACATGAAGCTACTTCACTGGCTGTATGTCGATGTAGTTATCGTAGGTCACGCCGTAGATTATGCCGCCAGTAACCTCTTTCCAGCCGGTGAAGGTGTCGGTCCTGTAAGCCTGGAGCTTGTCCTGATACCACGTGACGAGGAAGCAGTTATCGTCGTAGAACATCTTCTGCATCTCGTCGATTATCGCCTTGCGCTTGTCGTGATCGAGTTCCGCGAGCTGCTGCTTATAAAGGTCGTCGTACTTTGGGTTGGAGTAGTAGACTTCGTTGCCCACGCCGATCTGGCTCGTCAGCATTACGCCGAGCATGTAAGCCGGGTCGGGATAGTCGGAGTCCCACGCCCACATGAAGACGTCCCAGTCCGGCGCGTCTTTGTTGTAGACGATGTCGCCCATCGTGTTCTCGTCCATCGTAGACAGAGTCAGCTTTATGCCGATCTTCGCGCAGGCATCGCGATAGAGCTGCGCGCCGCGCACGTCTGTCGCATTCGCCTCGACAGCCATGAGCCGGAACTCCATCTTTTTGCCGTCTTTCTCGCGCACACCGTCGGAAGCCATTTTGTAACCAGCTTCATCAAGAATTCTATTCGCATTTTCGAGATCGAAGCCCATGCGCTCACCGGGCTTAAATTCGTAGTGCCACTCTTTGAGGCCGAACGGGATCAAGCTATCCCCTTCGTCACCGTGACCGCCGAGCACTATCTCGACCATCTGTTTCGTGTCCAGCGCGTGCCGCATCGCCCGCCTGACCGCGATGTCGCGCAGGAACGGATGCCCCTTGGAATAGCTTTCGGCTGCGACGTTAATGCCTATCTCGTGCAGCGAGTACGAGTCGAGCGAGATTGCCTTGACGTTGGCAACATCCTTAATTCCCTCCCACACCGTCGGCGGAACCTCCATAATGACGTCCAGCTCGCCGGCCTTAAGCGCCTGTACAGCTACATCCTCGTTGCCATACAATACGAAGAGCACGCCGTCTGGACCAGGCTGTGTGCCGTCGTAATCCGTATTGCGGACGAGGGATATCGTCGAGCCCTTCTCCCATTTGACAAAACGGTACGGCCCGGAGCCGATCGGCTCCTCATTGGCGAAGAGCGCGATCTCGTCGCCGTCCTTGCCGTCCCATATGTGCTTGGGCATGATCGGCATGAGGCACGCGTAGTTGAACGCGAGGGGCTGAGTAAGCTTCACGACGACTGTATGATCGTCCGCCGCGGTGACGCTCTCCCAGAACTCCGCGAATTGAGCGACGTTCGTGTAGCCTGTCTCGCGGATGATGTCGTGCGTGTAGATGACGTCATCCGCTGTAACAGGTTCGCCGTCGTGCCATTTCGCGTTGGGGCGCAGTTTGTATGTGATGGTGAGTCCGTCTTCGCTCGTCTCGAAACTTCGGGCGAGCTTACCGACGATCTCGAGATCGGTGTTGTATCCGATGAGGGGTTCGTAAACGAGGTACGTGATCTGCATGGCCTCGGTACTCCACGAGGTCAGCGGATTGAGTATGTCGGCCTCAGCCGTCCAGCCGACGCGAAGGATGTGTTCCTCACTCGGCTCAGATGAACCCGACGATGCCACGTCGTTTTGAGGCTCGGTCTTCTTCTGCATGGATATGCTTATGAACGCAATAACGATTACAACCAGGGCAATAATGACGACGCGAGACTTTGACATTGACGCACCCCTCCTGTATTTAGTTGTTACGTACATGGTGTCATGCATAGATTATGCACTGACGCCATTATACATTATGAACAAACATAGGAGAACCTCAAAATCTCTATTGGGCCATAGCCCTGCCCCGGAAATACGGGCGGCGAAACCGCGGGGCGAACGTCAAAGATCGAATTCGGCTACGATGGCCGTGTGATCCGAGGGGCGCTCCATCGCGCGAAGCTCTCTCGCGGTGTGCGCATCCCTGGAGAGCGCGGCAAGCGCGGCGGTCGCGAAAAAGTGATCGATGCGCCATCCTATATTCCGGGACAGCGCGTCCTTGACCCTGTAATCCCAAAACGAGAACTCTCCTGGATCCGGCCGGTGCTTGCGATACACATCAACAAGGCCCCACTCCAAAACGGAGGCGAGCGCGTCCCTCGCTTCCCGGCAGACACAGACGTGGTCGCGCTTGTTCTCCGGGTGCGTTACGTCGATATCGGTCGGGACAACATTGATGTCCCCAGTCCAGAGCAATAGATCGGATGGGGAAAAACGCCTCTGGAATAGCAGTTTCAGACGCTCGAAAAAGCGAATTTTATACCCGAAATCGGGCAGTTCCATCGATTTGCCCTGCGGCACATAGGAGTTTACCAGTAAGAGCGAGCCAAAACGAGCCGCCGCGAGCCTCGATGAGTCCTGTTCGTTGTCCTCCCCATCCTGAAAGCCGAAGGAACATTCGTCAGGCGGCCTCCGCGACACGATAGCAACCCCGTTGTAGGACTTCATACCCTTGAACGCGGCGCTGTATCCTAAATCGGCGAAAAAATCCAGGGGAAAGTCGGCGTCCTGACACTTCGTCTCCTGGAAACAGACCATGTCCGGCGACTCCTCCCGTAAAAATCGCAGAACGACCGGAAGCCTCGCCTTAAGCGAGTTCACGTTGAAAGAAGCCACTTTTACAGCACCCACGATAATCCCTCCTCTTGCGATATCACCGCTTGCGCGCGGTTTGTCCTTCCTCCAGAACCCTCATCTCCCGAAATTCGCGGAATAAAAAGACGGCGGCCACACAGACCGCCGCCGCGTCTGCGGCCGGCCCGGCGTACATGACTCCGTCGACGCCCCAGAAGCGCGGAAAGATTATCACGAGAGGAAGAAGAAATATTATCTGCCTGGTCAGCGATATAAAAATTCCCCTCGTCGCTTTTCCTATCGACGTAAAAAAATTGGACGTCAAGGGTTGAACCCCGTTTGCCACGGTCATAAACAGAAAAATCCTGAAATAGCGCTCGACAAAACGATAGTATTCGCCGCTTCCGCTTCCAAACAGGCTTATTATCCCGGTCGGAAAGAGCTGGAAGCATACGAAAACCACAAACGAGAGGCCGGTGGAGACGCTTATCAGAATCCTGAAAGTCCGTTTGACCCTCGCGTAGTTGCGCGCCCCATAGTTGAAACCGATTATCGGCTGTCCTCCCTGCGCGAGTCCGACGACCACCGAGATGAAAACCATATTCACCTTCGTGATGATGCCTGAGGCCGCGAGCGGAATATTGGCCCCATACGCCGACAGAGCGCCGTAGTGTGTGAGAACGTTATTCAGCGTCACCTGTACGCACATCATCGAAAGTTGGTTAAAAGAGGCGGCCGCGCCAAGCGACGCGATTTTCGCGAGCTTTGAAAGTCTGGGGATGAAGTAGTTTTTTACGAGCGGCGCCGACTTATACCCCGATATATAACGAACGGCCATAAGCCATGATATGAACTGCGATATTACGGTACCCCACGCGGCGCCGGCTATGCCCATATCGAGTCCGAACATGAGGACTGAGTTGAGTATGACGTTCATCACAGCCCCGGTGACGTTGCATATCATGGAATACCTTGGGCTTCCGTCCGCCCGTATCAGGTGCGTACAGCCTATGGACATTATCATAAAGGGTATGCCCAAGGATATGATAGACGTATAGGTGAGAGCGTACGGCATAACCTCCGGCGTCGCGCCGAACGCCTCCAAGATCAGGACGAGAAAGAGGCGGACGAGGATAAAAACGGCAAGCCCGAACAATCCCATAAAGGTTACGGCGTTGGCGGCAATTCGTCCCGCGTTCTCCCTGTTCCCCCTGCCCATCTCCAGGTTGAAGTTGGACGCTCCACCGACACCGAGAAGAAGCGCTATGGACATACATACCGCCCCGAGAGGGAAGGCGACGTTTGTAGCGGCGTTGCCGAACATTCCCACCTTATGGCCTATGAATATCTGGTCGACTATGTTATATAGCGCCCCAACGAGCATCGCAACGATGCTCGGCAGCCCGTATTTTATGATAAGACCGCCTATGCCGGCTGAAGCGAGCGGGTGAGAGTACACATCGAACTTATCTGGATCGCCCAAAATAAAGACCTCCAAACCATACCATCCGAACCGCGGAGAAAAAACCGCGGACGCTGCCCGCGCCCGGCAAGGAACCAGCTCTCCCCACTCTTTTAATTACGCCCAGTCCTCGACGCGCACGCCGATAACCTGCGAGAGGCCCGGCTCGGCAAGCGTCACGCCGTACAGCACGTCCGCGCGCTCCATCGTGACGCGCCTGTGCGTCATCACAAAAATCTGGCGGGCTCCGGCTGCTTCTCTTGCCAAGTCCGCGAAGCGCCTCAAGTTCACCTCGTCGAGGGCCGCGTCAACCTCGTCCAGAACGGCAATCGGACAGCCCGCGACCTCGAGGGACGCAAAGAGAAGGGCTATAGCGGCAAGGGATTGTTCGCCACCGGAGAGCTGCGCTATGCTTTGCGGATGTTTCCCCGGCGGGCGCGCCACTACGTCGACGCCGCTGTCCCAAAGCGAGGCGCCTTCTATGAAGTCGAGCTTTGCGTCGCCGCCACCGAATAGCTGTCCAAACAGGGCGTCGAATTTTTTATCTATCTCCTCCATAGCGTCGGTGAATATCGTCCTCGCTTGTTCATCGGCATCGGAGATGAGCCTCTCCAGCTCGACGATGCCGTCCCCGACGTCGTCGAGCTGGTCTCCGAGGTACGCCAGCCTGTCGCGGAGGCTCCTGTCCTCCGACAGAGCGCCCAAATCCACTTCTCCCAACGCCTTTAACTCCCTGTCCCGCTCCCTGATTACCCTCCGCAGATCGTCCGGGTTGACGTCTCCCAACCCGCTTACGGATTGCGGTCCCGCGTATGGATACTGCTCATCCCAGGTCTGAATCAATTCCAACCTCTCGCGCCGCAAAAGCTCCAATTTCGACTCGCAGAGCGCGATATCTTCCGAAATTTTGGCGTGCGCGGCTCTCGCTGTCTCCATGCGCGCAATCCTCCGCTCCCTGCGGGCGGAGATAAGCTCGTACCGCTCGCCAAACTCGGCCATTCCGGCGACGAGGGCCCGCTTCCTCGCCGCGACCTCGGAGACTCTGCGGGCAAGCCTGGTCAAGTTCGCCCTGTTCGCTATAATATCCTGCTCACATGACGAGTACTCCGCGTCCATATCCGAGAGCGAACGCTCCGCCGAGCGCAGATCCGAGACGATGCGCTCCGACAGCACAAACGCGGAGCGCTGTTTCTCCCCCAACAGCGCGACCTTACTCCCAAGGCGCTCTATATCTCTGAAAAGCCTCGCGTCCTCGTCAGGGGCGTCCGGGGAATCGCCGAACCGGCGCAGTTCCTGATCGAGGGACTTTTTCTCCCTGTAAAGCTCTGCGAACCTATCGGCATCCTGCTTCAGAGAGGCCTTCATGCCATCCCTCTCGTTTTTAGCCCTTGCCCGTTCGCGGGCTATCTCCTCCCTGCGTGCGTCGAGCGCGCTGCGGTCCCTCGCCATATCTCTAATGGCGGAGGAGATTTCCTCCTTTTTAGATGCGGCGGCCGTCTCCTGCGCCTCCAGCCCGGCAAGCCGGGACGTGAGCGCGTCGACCTGACCTTTGGCCTCGTCCGCTTGCCGCTCCATCGCGACTATCGCCGACTTTATCTCTATCGCCCTGCCTGACTTCTGCGTACGCCCGCCCGAGACGCTGCCGGACGGCTGAAAGACGTCCCCGTCCAGGGTGGCGATGGGGGAGGAGAAGCCGCCGCCGGCAAGCCGCTGGCCGAGCTTGTAATCCTCAACGATAAGAAGATCCCCCATCAGGTGTTCGAGCGCGGGGAGCCAATATTTCTCCGGGCTTATGAGCTTCATCGCCCAGCCGACCACACCGTCCGGCGGCAGTCTGTACGACTCGTCGCGCCTCCTGGGGCGGCTTCGTTCGAGGGGCAAAAACGTGGCGCGCCCGGCCTGGTTTTTCTTCAGCTGATCGATACAGCGCCCCGCTTCATCCATCGTCTCGACCAGTATCCAAAACTGACGGCCGCCCAGAAACGCCTCCATCGCCGAGGCCAATTCAATGGGACAGGCGAACGCGTCTATCACCGCGCACGGCTTCG
Organism: Synergistaceae bacterium; assembly: GCA_031269875.1. Taxonomy (GTDB): domain Bacteria; phylum Synergistota; class Synergistia; order Synergistales; family Synergistaceae; genus JAIRNC01. The sequence continues at coordinate 33,886 of JAISYM010000029.1, read as the reverse complement.
CGTCGAGCCTGCCGAGCTTGGCGGATGAGAGGACATGCTGAACCGGGCGCGGGTAAACTTCCGCCTGGGCCTGTTCTTGAAGCTCAATGAGGCGTCCGGAGAGCTTGGACGCCTCCCTCCTGCTCTTTTGAAGGTTCATGGCGGCGTCCTGAAGGGCGGCATAAATATCGCGGTGTCTAGAAGATGCCTCCTCTTGTTCTATAAGCAGCGCCGCGTGGCGCTTTTCAAGCGCATCCAGCTCCTTCTTTATGGCGCGGGAAGCGTCCGCGCCGCCGGAATCATCGGCGGATCTTTCCGACAGTTCTTTGAGCGACGAGCCGGTAAACCTGATGCGTCCCCTGAGGGCCGTCATCTCCCCCTCTATCTCGCCGCGCGCGCCGTTGAGACGCTCCCTGCGCTCCCTGTCTTGGCGAAGGGCCTCCTGGCGCTCCTCGTATTTTTTCCTGGCGGAGGCCAATGATTTCCCGCCGGCGTCCAGCTCCCTCAAGAGCGACGCCGCCTCCTTGTCGGATGCTTCCTTATCCGCCCGCAAACTGCCGATTCTATCCGCGAGGACTGCCCTGTCGACGCCTATCTGGGCCAATCTCTTTTTCGAGGAGGTGAAGGACGCCCCGAAACCGTAGGCGGTTCTCGTGAAATTAGCGAGGGAATTTTTAGCTTCGTCTAGCTCGCGAACCTGACTTCGCCGCGCCTCCGACATCTCGGCCAAATTGCCCTCCACGAAGGCGAGTGAGTGTTCCCAGCGCGCGCGCCATGATTCCTTCCGGCGCAGATCGGCCGACAGCATCTTCAATTCGGCCTCCGAGGCGTCCGCCAATCTCTCGCCCTGGGCTCTGCGGACCCAGTACAGCGTTCGGCGCTCCTCTTCCAGCGCGTCCAAAATCTCCCGCGCCGCGGCGGCTTTTGCGACGGCGGGCGCTATTTCATCCCTGCGGGCGGATAGTTCGGCCGAGAAGTTTCGGAGCCTTCCGTACTCCTCCCTGGCCTCGGCGAGCCTGTCGGAAGCCTCCGTGCGCCGCTTGCGGTAAGCGTCGATACCGAAAAGGGATTCCAGCAGTATTCTGCGCGCCTGCGGGCGCTGCTGAATGACCTCCGTCACGTCTCCCTGCCCTATAAACGCGAAGCGGTCACCGGAGAGCTGCCAGCGCGCTTTTGCCTCATCCAGCTCGGAGAGCGTGACACGCGAACCATCGACGAAGCAGAGCGCGCCGGATTCCGAGACGCGTCTCTTTATCGTGCAGATTCTCGTCTCCTCCCTCATCTGTATCAACACCTCGGCCTCCGCCGCCCCGGAGAGGGAGACTGAACCCTGAAAAAGGAGATCGCTCTGCCTGGATATACGGAGCTTTGACGCGTGACTGTCCCCAAGCACCCATCGCATAGCGTCCAGAAGATTGCTCTTTCCGCTTCCATTCGGGCCGACGATAGCCGTCATGCCCGGAGAAAAGGGCAGGTCGTGCGTGCCGCCGAAGCTCTTGAAACCCTTAAGCTGGAGTCGTGCTATGTACAACTACGCGGTCCTCCCGCTTTTCCATGACCTCGACGCGATGCGCTACGCTTGCGGCCGCGCCTTGGAAGTCTATCTTAAATTTATCCCACACGTACTCCGGCCGCTCTACGAGATAGAACCTCCTCTCGAACTCCTCCTCCCACATCGCGAGATACGTTTCCGCTATATATCTGGCGATAGCGGGGTGAAGCTCCACAAGAAAGGCCTCGGAGCGAGAGCCGAGAACGGCCCTGCGAATGAAGCGCTTTACCTTCATGGCGACAGTTTCCTCCCTGTCCACCCAGCCGAGTCCTCCGCAAAACGGGCATCCGCGGCTCATTATCGTCCTCATGTCCAGTCTCGCCCGTTTGCGGGTTATCTCGACAAGCCCGAGCGCCGTCACGCCGTATACCCGAGCCTTGCATCTGTCGCCCTTGAAAAGTTCCTGAAGCTGGCTCACAAGACGATCCTTGTATTCTTGGCTATCCATGTCGATAAAGTCGATGACGACGATTCCGCCTATCGCGCGAAGGCGAAGCTGTCTCGCTATCTCCTCGGCGGCCTCGAAATTCGTGTGGTATACGGTGTCCTGAAGATCCTTCGACCCGATATATTTTCCGGTATTCACGTCGATGACGGTAAGCGCCTCCGTCTGATCGATGACCAGGTACGCCCCGCTTGGAAGCCAGACCTTGCGGTCGTGCATCTCGTCTATGGCGCGCTCGACGCCGTAGACCTCGAAGACGGGCATGCTGCCCTTATAGAACGTCAGCTCCGGGCGCTCATCCTCCGTGAACCGTTCGAGGAAGGCGCCTATGCTCTCATGCTCCTCCGGCGAGTCGACGATAATCTCACCGATGCTTTCGGTAAGCTCATCGCGCAAAATCCGCTCAACGAGCCCTATGTCCCTGTGGAGCAGACAGGGCGCGCTGTTTTTTTTGGCGTTGCGCAAAACATCTTCCCACTCCTCCATCAGCTCGGCCACATCGCGAGAGAGACTCTCCTCGTCGCCATATTCGGCTACGGTGCGCACGATGACGCCGCACCCCTCTGGGCGCAGTTTCCGGGCGAGCGCGCGAAGACGAGATCTCTCATCGTCATTCTCTATCCTCTTAGAGACGCCGACGTCGCTGCTCGAAGGAACGAGAACGAAATATCTGCCTGCCAGGGAAATTCTGGGTGAAACGCGCGCGCCCTTGCCCCTCCTCGCCGTCTTAAGCACCTGCACGACCATATCCATTCCGGCCTTTACGCTGACGCCCCTCACGTCGTTCAAATAAAGGAAACCGTTGCGCCCGTCTCCAAGGCTGAGAAACGCCGCGTTCATGCCGGGCAGGACGCTGTCCACCCTCGCCTTGTATATCTCGCCGGCCCGCTGACGTTCCAGCATCCTCTCCACGTAAAGGTTGTCCAGCCTTCCTCGCTCGTCGAGGATAGCCACTCGCATCTCCTCGGGGTCGATCACGTTCACTACGAGCTTCATTTCTCCGTTCTTAACGCCCATGCTCCTTACCCCTCCGTCAAAGAAATGACGCGTCCGGTCTCTGCGTTCCAGCGGCCGACGGCCGTCCTCGTTATCGCTAAGCTGTTCCACCCTGAGATGACGCCGCGCTCGACAAGGCGTTTCACCATAAAGGATGGACCGCACCGCTCGAGGTCGCTCGACACGACAGAGACGGAGGCGTCCGTTACAGACGCCGCCAGAAAAGCTCCCTCCCCGCGCAGATCGGACTCGATGAAATCCGCTATGGCGGCGGGATCGGCGCCCCTCAGCGGTTCAAACAGATAGGACGCAGCGGAGCATAGTTTGTTGAGCGACGGAGCGTCTGATCCCATCACCTCGCGCGCGTCCGTGATATACATCCCTCGGGGAAGAAAAGCGTTCCATCGTTCGAGGGAGTCCCGTCCCCACTCCGCGAACCAGAAGTCCGCCGGTTCGTTTGCGCCGACAACCCCGACCGGAAGCGGCGGGCAGAGCGCAAGCCGCGCGCGCGGCGAAAAACCCTGCGTCAGTTCCGGCACAAGGCCGGCGCGCCGCGCGGCGCGCGCGAAGATCATCGGCATGTCTACGTGCGATATGAAACAGGCATAGCCGCTTTTCGCAAAATGAATCCTTACGCGCGCCATTGTCCGCAGCACCTCCCAGCGGCCCCATCGGGCGCGTTCCACCCGCAGGCGTTGCAATCGCCGCTCCGGCAGTCGCCTGTCGTCTCACCCAGTTTGGCCCGCCTGCGCTCCCTTGCCAGAAAATTTTTTGTGACGCCGGTGTCTATTACGTCCCAAGGGAGCGCTTCGTCCAGGGAACGCTCCCTTGAGGCGTAACTTTCCGGGTCCATCCCAAGATCGCGGAATACGTCCATCCAGCGCCCGAAGTCAAAGCACTCTGTCCAGCCGTCGAATCGAGCGCCCCGCCTCCACGCCTCCTCTATCGCGTCGCCCAGGGAGGAATCCCCCCTGGCGAATACGCCTTCCAAAAATGTCTGATCCGGCTCGTGATACGACAGCGAAATTTTTTTGCTCTTTATCCTGCTCTTTACCGACCGGCCCCGCTCCCGCAACTCCTCCCTCGAAGCCTGCGCCTCCCACTGAAATGGGGTGTGAGGCTTGGGGACAAAGCCGGCGAGTGATACGGACACGTCTCCGCGTCTTTTGTGCGCTTTCGCGCGTCGGGCCGCCTCGTTCGCTATCTCGATTATTCCTTCCAGGTCTTGATCCGTCTCTGTCGGAAGGCCCATCATAAAGTACAGCTTGACCCTGTCCCAGCCGTGTTTGAACGTCGCGTCGAGCGCGTCCGCTATGTCCGATGAATCGATGCCTTTGTTAATCACCCTTCGGAGGCGTTCGCTGCCCGCCTCCGGCGCGAAGGTCAGCCCGCCGCGCCTCATACCCTCCAGGCGCGAGGCAAGCTCCACTGAAAAAGCGTCCATTCGGAGGCTCGGCAAGCTCACTTTTATTCCACCCGGCGCCAATATCGGCCCAAGGCGGTCGAGCAGCTCGCCAAGCGGCCTCCAATCGCACGTCGCGAGAGAGAGAAGGCCAACCTCCTCCCATCCCGTGTACTTCAGCAGTTCCTCTATCTGAAGGGCCACCGAAGCACAGCTCCGCTCCCGAAACGGCCTGTCCGTCATCCCGGCCTGACAGAAGCGGCAGCCTCTCGTACATCCTCTGAAAACCTGAACGGCCACCCTGTCGTGAATGACACCGCCGTTCGGCACTATCATAGTACGGTGGACGAAGTCCTCGTCCAGACGCTCCACGATTCCGCGGCGAACGGGCGCGCCGCTCTTTCCCGGGATATAAACCCCGGGGACGCGGGCGAGGGCGTCAAGCCGCGAAGACCTGTCCCGCCCCTTTACCTCGCTCAGGGCGCGAAGCGCCGCCGGAAGCACGGCTTCTCCGTCGCCTAAACAGAAGGCGTCGAAGAATTTTTCGACTGGCCCCGGAGCGAGAGCCCCTGGCCCGCCGCCGATCACGAGCGGGTCGGAGTCGCCGCGCCGGGAGCTTCTTATCGGAATACCGCCAAGATCAAGCATCGTCAGTATGTTAGTGCTGCACAGCTCGTATTGAAGCGTAACGCCGACCACATCGAAATCGCAAAGCGGCCGGCCGCTCTCGAAGGAGCGGAGCGGTGCCGACTGAGCCCTCATCTCCTCCTCCATGTCTGTCCAGGGACAGCAGACCCTCTCGGCGTCGGCGAAATCCAGCGTCTTTACCAGCGCGTAGAGTATCTGGAAACCGAGATAGCTCATACCGACCTCGTATACGTCGGGAAACGCCAGACACATGCGAACCAAAGACCCTGAACGGTCCGTCTTGAACGAACTGCCGCCCCACTCGCCGCCCACGTACCGGACGGGGCGCTTAACCTTTGTAAGAAGCGGCCATAGCTCGCCCTTCATCTCTTCTATCATTGAAATTATTCCCTTCGTACCGTCACGTTATCGACTCTAATTTATCACGAACCGGAGAAATCGCCACACTCTGCGCCAGCGCCAATCCGACAAACTCCATCAAAAGCGAACTTCCCCCGTAACTGAAAAGCGGCATCGGAAGGCCTGTTATCGGGGCAAGCCCCATGCTCATCGCGACGCTCTCCATGAGCTGAAACCAAAGCCATACCGACACGCCAACGCACAACAACTTTGCCCTCGCGTCCTTTGTCCGGAAGGCGGCGCGCAGGAGACGCCAGAACAAAAAAGCGAAGAGCAGTATGACGATCACCCCGCCCACGAAACCAAACTCCTCAGCGTAAACGCTGAAAATAAAATCCGTGTGAGGCTCCGGCAGGAAGTGCAGCCTCCCCTGCGTGCCCTGCAAAAAACCCTTGCCCCACAGTCCGCCCGACCCTACCGCTATTCGCGATTGAATGACGTTATAGCCGGCGCCCTGCGGATCGACGTATGGGTCGAGGAAGACGACGAGCCGGAGTTTTTGATATGCCTTGAGGCTGTTCCAGAAAAATGGCAGCGCCGCAATCCCGGTCGCGGTGATGCCGCCGAGGTATTTGGGCGGCGTGTCCGCCGCCGCGAGAATCGCGAAGATAATCGCCCCGTAAACCAACGCGCTTCCCAGATCAGGCTGAAGGAGGATCATCGCGACCATGACGCCGGACAAAAGAAGCGCCAGGAACAGGTGCTTAGGTATGTCCGGGGGATAGCGCGTGCAAAATCTGGAGAGGAATAAGATGAGAGCGGCCTTCCCAAACTCGGCCGGTTGAAAGCCGACAGACCCCAAACGGAACCAGCTCAGCGCGCCCCTGGTTGCCGTGCCAAGCGCCAAAAGCACGCAGAGCATCAAGAAAGCCAAGGCGTAAATCGTATAGGCCCACCGCAAAAAGCTCTGGTAACCGATCCGGAGTACCGCGACATAAGCCAGGAGGCTGACTCCTCCCCATACGAGCTGCCTTATCGCGTAGTCCGCTGTAGAGCGCCTGGCGCCCGCTCCCGCGCTGTATATCGATATGAGACCAAGAACAAAGAGAAGAAGAATAACGGCGCACATAGACCAGTCAAGGCCCTTGCGAATTTCACCCCAACTATAGCTGGTTTCGGCAAGCATACTATCGCTCGTTTCCCCTCCTCTGCCTTCTCACCGTCATTACAGGGATGTTGGCGACAAGCGCTACAGAACTGTCCTCTCTCTCGAGGTCCAGTTCTATGCGATTTTCGTCTATCTCGACATAATTTTTTATGACCGCGATTATATCCTTCCTCAGATTCTCCATCATCTCGGGAGAGATATCGCTCCTGTCGTGCATGAGTACGATCTGGAGCCTATTCTTAGCGATTTTCCCAGAGTTGTGAGCGCCGAAGAGGTTTGTAAAAAAACCCATTTGATCCTCCCCCTTTAGTGGCCCCAAATGGCGCGTCTTATTTTCCCAAACAAGCTTCCTGAGTCTGGCAGTTCAAGGTTCATAAATGGCACGTCGCTGCCGGCTATTCTGGAGGCTATGTTCCTGAACGCGCGGGCGGCGGGCGGCGCAGACGAGAGAACCAGAGGCTCTCCCTTGTTGGAACTGGTGACGACCGCCTCGTCGTCCGGCACCATCCCTATCAGGTCTATGGCGAGAATGTCCAGCACGTCGGAGACTCCCAGCATATCGCCCTTCTTGACCATGTGCGGGCGTATCCTGTTCACGATGAGGCGGATCGGAGATTTGTTCATTGATTCCAAAAGCCCGATTATCCTGTCGGCGTCGCGCACCGCCGACACCTCCGGCGTCGTTACGACCAGCGCTTCGTCCGCACCCGCCGCGGAGTTCCTGAAACCGGCCTCTATGCCGGCCGGGCTGTCAACCAGTACGTAGTCGAACTCACGGCGCAGCTCGTCGCAAACCTCGATCATCTGTTCGGCCGTGACGGCGTCCTTTGTCCTGGACTGCGCTGTCGGTATCATGAAAAGGTTCTCGATGCGCTTATCGCGGATAAAAGTCTGATTGAGCCTGCATGTTCCGTCTAAAGCGTCTATAAGCGTATACACTATGCGATTTTCGAGACCCATTATCACGTCCAGATTTCTGAGCCCGACATCCCCGTCGACAGCCACTACCTTTTTGCCCATGTTCGCCAGAGCGGCGGCCAGGTTCGCCGTGGCCGTCGTCTTTCCGACCCCGCCCTTTCCGGAGGTCACTACAATTACTCGTGCCGTCATCAATACTCCTCCCTGGTAAAGTCGAAAATATTTAACATTTCAGCCCGCGTTTTCATCGCGATTTTCGCTCTTTACGGCAGGCCAATAATCTATGAACACCGATCCTTCGCTCACCCGAACGATCACCATTTTACCCCACCAGCGCTCGTCCCTGTCCAAAGAACCTATCTTAGTGCCTATTCTAACCTGGAGCGCTTCCATCGACCTCGCGATGACCGACGCGGTCTCGTCTCCGTTGTTGCCGGCGTGAACGAGGCCGTTGAGACGGCCAAGCACCGTCACGTGCCCCGAGGCGAGAACCTCGGCGCCGTCGTTCACGTGTCCCGCCACTATTACGTCACCGGCGTGTTCCACCCGCTGCCCGGACCGGAGGGATCTCTGCAAGAGCAGCGTTCCGCCCAACGCCCGCTCGTTCGTCCGCGCGCTGGGCGCCGGCTCCGACGTCGGGAGGCCGATCCTCTTGAGGAGGTCCTGTGTTGCCGCGTCATAGGTTATCCACGCCGCCACGTACATCCCCGAGGACCAGACGAGATCCGACATAATATCGCGTATGAGTTCCTCTGACAGAGGGCGGGCACCGAAATCCAGCACCACCTTCGCGCCGGGCAAAAATCGCTTGCCCTTGCCGCGCACCTCGTCAAACTCCTTCACAAAATCCACAGCGTCCATATCCTCCGATATAATACACCTTAACATCGAGTCGTACATACCCTTTAATTTTATCAAAGCGCGCCCCCCTTATAAAAGGCTGGTTTGTTATTTCCCGTGTTCGACCAGGTACGCCAGCATCTGCCCGGCGAGAGGACCCGCGACCGACGATCCTGATCCGCCCGCCTCGACCAGCACAGCCACGACGTATTCAGGATCGTCCGCCGGCGCGTAACCGACAAACGACGCGTGATCCTCACCGTGTGGGTTCTGCGCCGTGCCCGTCTTACCCGCCACCTCGACCCCATATCTCCCCGCCACGCGTCCCGTCCCGGCTCGCGCGACCTCGCGCAGACCGGTCCGTATAGAATCCATGTGGGCCTTCGTAATCCTGAGCTGGACTGACTCGGGCGGCTTTTCCGAGTTCAGGCGCGGCGTAACGAGTCTGCCCCCGTTCGCAAAGGCGGCGTACATCCTGGCGAGCTGGAGCGGAGTCATCAGGAGGAAGCCCTGCCCTATGGAGTAGTTTACCGTGTCGCCCTGATACCACGCTTCCTTACGGCGCGCGCGCTTCCACTCCCTGCCCGCGATGGTGCCGCGCGACTCGCCCGGCAGGTCGATCCCGGTCCGCTCGCCTACGCCCAGCTCTTTTGCCCATTTTATGAGCTTGTCGATGCCGATCTTGACGCTGACCTGATAGAAATAGACGTCGCAGGAGTCCCGGATGGCGCCGATCAAAGTCTCACGCCCATGCCCGCTCCTCTTCCAGCAGCGGAACGTCTGGTTGCCGAGCTGAAAGCGTCCCGGGCAAAAGAACGAAGTCCTCGTGTCCGCGACATTCTCCATGAGGGCGGCGGTCGCCGTGACGACCTTGAACGGAGAACCGGGCGGATACGAACCGCTCATGGCCCTGTTCATCATGGGCCGATTTTCGTCGTCCAGGAGGGCCGACCACTCCTTGCTCGATATCCCCCACGTCAGCGGGTTCGGGTCGTAGGTCGGTGAGGAGAAGAATGCCTTCACAGCGCCGTCGCGAACGTTCATAGCGACCAGCGCGCCGCGCTTTCCCTCCATAATCCGGGCGGCTTCCCTCTGCGTCGCCATGTCGATCGTAAGTTTCAAGTCGTTGCCCTTGAGAGGATCGTTGTAATTTACGTCCCGGAGTTTCCGCCCGCGCGAGTCCACCTCCACGACCTGATCTCCGACCGCTCCTCGCAGCTGTTCCTCGTACACAGCCTCCACGCCGCTCTTGCCGACAATATCTCCGCCCTGGTAATACAGGTCGCGTTGTGTCTCCAAATCCTCCCTAGTAATTTCGCCGACATAACCGATTACGTGCGCCATCAGCGAGCCGCCCGGGTAAATTCTGCGCCAGACCGGCGACGGAAAGAGCGCGTGCTGGAAATCGGGATCCATGACCAGATCGGAGACCTGAGCCAGCGTCAGGTTCGTCGCCAAGGAAACCGCGCGGTACGGAGCGACGTACTGTTTTTCAATGCTCTCCCTCAGCCCCTCAGGAGTCATTGGGATTCCATGCCTGGCAAAAAGCGAAGCAACGCCCTCGAAATCCTCATCGTTCCTTAAATTCATCGGATAGCTCTTGATATCGAACGTGCGGACGTTCACCGCGAGAGGAACCCCGTTCGCGTCGTATATGTTGCCCCTGGGCGGCAGGAGCCGGATCATTCTGAGCCTGTTTCCCGACGCCAGTTCAACGTATTCGTCGGCCCTTACAAGCTGAAAATATACGAGACCCACGATGAGAAACGAGAGGGAGAAAATGAGTATATTGCGGACGTAAAGGAGCCTTTTATCCAGGTCGAGACGTTCGAGTCCGCTATACATGCGTATTCGAAGCCTTAAACGCGTATATCACGCAGAGGAGCGCCAGCACGGGTATCATAAGCAGCTGCTGAATGGCGAAGGTTCGCATTGCCGCTTGTCCGGGCAAAGCCCAGGCGAGGTAATGTATTACGCCGGAGAACAGGTGAGCGCCGCCCGCAATTGCGGCGAAAAGCAGCGCGCTGCGGCCCGCGGTCGGGGTTCTGTCCCATATCCAGTAAACGGACGCGAGCGCCGCGACGTTCAAAAGTCCGCTCATTCCCGGAACGGAGGCCCAACGGAGATCCCACAGCACCCCCCCAAAGAAGACAAACCATATCCACTTTGCCGCGCGCCGGGGCGATTGAGGCCCGGAGATGAGCTTATAGAGCGCGGCCAGCAGGAAAATTTCCGGCGCTAAGATCAATCTCGTGACGAGAACCTGCAAGAAATCCTGAAGGAGCCAGACAAACGACGAGATAATCAATCCGCGCCGCCTCCCGCGCCGCCCGTGCGGAGTATTTGAACGCTGTAGAGCTGGGTAAGGTGAGCTCCCGAGACCACCTTTTGGGGCATGAAACCGTCCCGCAGGTCTCCCTCGCCCCAAATTTTCCCTATGGGTATCCCAGGCGGGAGGTAGTCGCCGACAAGGGCTGTCGAGATAATCATGCCGCGCTGGAACTCCTTCTCCGGGGGGGTATAGAGCAGCCAGATATTCCCCCTGTCGTCGCCGTTTATAACCCCGAGATCCCACGTGTCATCGACTACGGCGGCCAGCATGAAGGACGACGACGTGACGAGCTCGACCCACGCGTAGTCCTCTCCCACGCTTGCGACTTTCCCTATGATAAAACCGTCCGAAAGCGCCGGAGCGCCGGAGCGAACGCCATGTTTCGAGCCCCTGTCGATCCGTATCTCCTTCCACCACGCGTCAGGATACCGGAGCGTTACCCTTGCCCCGATCATCTCCGAAGAGTCCTGCGGCTCAGGAGCAAGCTCCTGCTGAAGAGCCGTGCGGAGCGCCAGGTTTTCGAGTTCCAGTTCACTGTTGCGATCCTGGAGGCTCTTTCTTTCCATCACCCAGTTACCCGTCGCCTGCACCAGCGTCCTCAGCTCTAGGGCGGGAACTTCCGGAAGATAGAGCGCCGCCCCCCACTTATCCACCATTGCGCGAACGAACCCGGGAAACGCGGACGACGACCAAATCAACAATAAACCGCATAAAAAAGCGAGAAGCGTATTTACGAGGATTGGGTTGAGTTTGCTCACCATAAGGCGAGTGTTCCTACACCGTCGAGTGATCGACGGTAATGGCTATTTTATCCCCCTTGTCGACAGTCTCCAAAAGTTTGCCGAGACCAATCGCAACCGAATAGAGGGGTTGTTCAGCCATATGAACCGGCACGTTCATTACCTCCGAAAAGCGGATGCTGAGGCCTCTAAGCTGAGAGCTGCCTCCGGTGAGCATGAGTCCCTGGTCGACTATGTCCTTGACGAGTTCCGGGGGCGTCTGTTCTACAGCATAACGAAGCATATCTTCTATGCGAAGGATAATGGGTTCGATGGCCTCCCTCACCTCAGCCGACGAGACTTTGACCACTTTCGGCAGACCGTCCATGAGGTCACGTCCCTTGACCTCCATCTCCAACTCCTCATCGAGCGGTATGACGGAACCGATGTTGAATTTGACCTCTTCGGCGGTGCTGTCCCCGATCGAGAGGGTGTAGTTCTGGCGCATCATCGCGATTATGGCGTTGTCGAGGTCGTCTCCTGCGGTGCGAAGCGAGTTGCTGATGACGACCCCCCCAAGCGACAGCACCGCGACCTCGCTCGTGCCCCCGCCTATGTCCACGACCATGTTGCCGCGCGGCTCGTTTATCGGAAGCCCCGTTCCGAGCGCCGCCGCCAGCGGCTCCTCGACGACGAAGGCTTCTCTTGCGCCCGCGCCAAGCGTCGCGTCGACTACGGCGCGCTTTTCCACCTCTGTGACGCAGGCGGGAACGCAGATCGCGACCCTGGGATGCGCGAGCAGGCGGCGCTTCTGGTTCGCGCCGGACATGTAATGCCCAACCATCTGCTCCGTCATGTCAAAGTCGGCTATAACCCCGTGTTGGAGAGGGCGCACTGTCTCTATGCCCAGCGGGGTCTTGCCGATCATCCTCTTTGCCGGATGTCCAAAGGCGATTACTTCCTTCTTGCCCTTTCTGCCAACTTTCCTCACGGCGAGCACGGAGGGCTCGTCTATCGTGATGCCCTTGCCCTTAACGTAAACGACGATATTCGCGCTGCCTAAATCTATTCCAATATCCCGGCTGAAAAGACCGGATAAAAACTTGAACATCCATATTGCCTCGCTTTCCGCACAGATCAACCAGCGGAGACACCTGACTCCGTGCCGAGTATAGTACCACAAATTCATGTTCATTGGAACTTACGTGACGATCGAGTCTTTCACGTGATAAAATGTCATTATCATCGTAAGATTTATTATTAAAGACGCATGGCGCGGATGGGCGGTCCTAAAATCACATCGGGGAGGGGCGTTAATGAAAAGCGCGGTTGCTATCAGCTATGAATTGGAAGACGCTGTCCAAATGGCGGGTGAACTTGCGGGGGCGATCGGGGAAAAACTGATAATGGGGGAAAACTCTGTCGGCTTCCTGTTCTGCGACGCGGATACGGACGGCGCGGGCGTGACGCGTGAGCTCGAAAATCTGCTCGGTATCGGCATTGCCGGAATGACTACGCTCGCCACTCTCGACCCGGACGGCCATCACGAAGCCGCGGCGGTGCTGATCGTCCTCTCGGCAGATGACTGCTCGTTTAAAACCGTGGTCTCGGATTCCCTCTCGGGAGATGAACACGAGAGCAAGATAAGAGAAGCGTTTCGGAAAATCACGATCGATGAGGCGGAACCTGACGCCAAGCCCAAGCTCATATTCACCCTCTGTCCTTCCGGCATGTCCTTCTCGGGCGACGTGTACCCGAACGTCCTGTCCGAGGAGAGCGCCGGCGTTCCGTTAATGGGCGGCGTGGCGTCGGACGATTACGACTACGAGCGCGCCAGGGTATTCCTCTCCGGGAACGAATACAAAGACGCGATGGTCGCCGTGAGCGTTTGGGGTAACGCGAAGCCGTCCTTCGCCCTGCGTCACGTCACCTCGCGATTTGCGGAGCGCATACGGCGGGTAGTCGTCGCGGAAGGTAATATTGTGTATAAAGTTGGTGATGAAACCTTCATAGAATATCTGGAGGGCTTTGGCCTCAAGACCGACGTTGATGATCCGCTGCTGGCCTTTACGTCGTACCCGATGATGCTGACGCGGGAGGGCAATGACGAGACTCCTCTCATGCGTCACATCCAAGCCCTGAACCACTCCGACGGCTCCGGCGTCTTTTTCGGAGACGTTCCGGCGGGAACGCTGGCTAACATCTGTCTCATAGGGAAGGACGACATCCTAACGGCTTGCCGTGAGTCCATGAACGCCCTTCTCGATGAGGCGGCCCGCGCTGAGGGATACGAGTATTCCGCGATATTCTGTGTGTCATGCTGCGGCCGGGCGATGATCCTGGGGTCCGATTCGGGCGCGGAGGGGCGTATTCTGTCGGAGAATCTGCCTCGTAACATCTCGCTAGCCGGAATGTACTGCTTGGGTGAGATATGCCCCACCAGCTATAAGGATGGAGAAGCGTCGAATAGGTTCCATAATTGCTCGATAACATTCTGTATGATATAACGCGAAGAGAGCGCGGCAAATGCTTCCCGACGACGCAGAAAAAGAATATAAACAACTGACCAGACAGTTCAAAAAACTCGAGCGGGACTACCGCGCGCTCTCCCTTATGCACGAGCAGACAGTGCGCCTGCAGAGCTCGAACGAGACGGCCAAGGAGTTGTCGAACTTCTATAACCGCCTTTTGCTTAAAAACACGCCCGGTATCACGTTCATGCTGGACCTTGAAACCCGCTTCGTCCTTGGGAGCGATAAGACCGTCTCGTTTCTCGGATATGACGAGATGCGCGAAATCGTAGGGGTGCCGTTTGGAACACTCTTTACCGGAATAATGCCTTCCGAATGGATATCAAAGACAACAGAGCGATGCGTAGAAGTAATCCGAAACAATATTTCGCTCAGGTACGACGAAAATGTGACGCCCTGCGGCCGCGAGGAAACGGCCTTTCAGGTTTCGGTTACGCCGGCGGCGGAGAAAAACGGCTCGTGCAGAGGAGTCGTCGTAGTGATGAACGACGTGACGGAGCTCACCCGCGCCCGCGAGGAGGCTGACCGCGCCAGTATCGCGAAGTCGGAATTTCTGTCCAACATGAGTCACGAAATACGCACGCCCATGAACGCGATCATAGGCATGACGGTGCTTGCCAAATCCTCGCCGGACGCCGATAAGAGGATTTACTGCATCAACAGGATAGAGGAGGCGTCGACGCACCTCCTTGGCATCATCAACGATATACTGGATATGTCGAAGATAGAAGCGAACAAGCTGGAGCTCTCGTTTGTGGAGTTTGACTTCGAGAAGGCGCTTAAGAAGGTCGTGGACGTGATCAACTTCCGCGTCGATGAAAAACGGCTGAATCTCGGCGTGTACATCGACAAGAACATCCCGCGCTGTCTCGACGGCGACGACCAGCGGCTGGCTCAGGTCGTGACGAATCTGCTTTCCAACGCAGTCAAGTTCACGCCGGAAGGCGGCTCTGTGAGATTGAGCGCGCATCTGGCAGATGAGAAAGACGGCGTCTGCACTATCCAAATCGGCGTGAGCGACACCGGAATCGGTATCAGCGAGGAGCAGCAGGCAAAACTTTTCAGCTCCTTCGCGCAAGCGGACAACAGCACCTCCCGCAAGTTCGGCGGAACCGGCCTTGGCCTGGCCATCTCAAAGCGCATAGTGGACATGATGGGCGGCAAGATATGGATAGAATCGGAACTCGGGCGCGGTTCCACCTTCACATTCACAATAAGGGCAAGGCGCGCCCCCGGCCGGCACGCCCCGGAATCGGCCAAAAACCTGAGCAGCGTTCGCGCTCTCATCGTGGACGACGCGGCTGAGGTGAGGGAATACCTCAAGGATATCACTGACACTCTAGGTGTCCGCTGCGAATTTGCCGCGAGCGGGGAGGATGTCTGCGAGATGATCGGGCGGAACGGTTACGACATATTTTTCGTCGACTGGAAACTGCCTGGAATGAATGGGATAGAGCTCTCGCGCCGGATAAAGGAGAATTTTGCCCCAGACGCCGTCATCGTTATGATGTCGGCCGTCGAGTGGGGCTTCATAGAACAGGAGGCGAAGGCGGCCGGGGTGTGTAAGTTCCTGCGCAAACCCATCTTTCCGTGCGACGTGTCCGATTGCTTGAGCGAGTTCTTCGGAGACGGCGACGCTTTCACGGAGGAAAGCGATCTGTCCGAAACCTGCAGTTTCGAGAGGTACCGAATGCTCCTGGCGGAGGACGTGGAGATAAACAGAGAGATAATGACATCTATCCTCGAACCGACCGCCCTTTCGATCGACTGCGCGAAGAACGGCAAGGAGGCGCTCGATATGTTCAGCGAATCGCCTGACGCCTATGACATCGTTTTCATGGATTTACAGATGCCGGAGATGGACGGATACGAAGCCACGCGGCGAATCCGCGCGTCCGGCTTCCCGAACGCCTCGACCGTGCCGATCGTCGCCATGACCGCAAACGTGTTCCGCGAGGACGTGGAAAAATGCCTGGCGGCCGGCATGAACGACCACCTCGGCAAGCCATTGAAAGTAGAGGACGTATTTACCAAACTGCGCGCGTATCTCCCCAAAAACCGCAAACGCGATGCTGAGTGACGCGGCGTTATGGCAAATTTTACAATTAAAACGACCAGCTGTCCTCGGTCAGGTCCAATTGGCGGATCTTTTCCTCGAAGCCGAATACCGTGGCGTCGATGCGCTCCACGGTAGCGTCGATGCGCTCCATATTGGAGAACTTGTAGCCGTCCGGCATCCTATTAGCGTAACGCTTGACCTTCAGGAGCGCTTGGAGATAGTTGCGTTCCTCCTGGGCCAGGAGTTCCGCCGCCTGCATCGCGTCCGGCTCGCCCTTTGTCACGAACAGCTTCGCGACGGCCATATTGCTCGTCAGGCTCATCTCGTCAAACCACAGATCGGCCAGCGTCTCGCGCAATTTTTCCCGCTCCCTCCTGTCCTTTATCAGGCCTAAAGTGCGGTTGATCAGAAGCAGAAGGTCGCGCACGTCGGAGAGCGCCATCTCGTACGCTACGCGAGGCAGCGAACAGTCCGCTATCATCCGCGCTTCCTGCTCCTCCGTCACGCGATGCTTCAAGAGGCGGCCCACCGCCGGCTGTATCGAGATGCGCGCCGGCTCACTCTCCTTGTCCATGATTTCGCGGTAGAGCGTCTCCGTGTCGAAGTCGTAATGTTCCGCCTTGCTCTTCGGTATAAACGAGACGTAGCCGGTATCGAAATAACCCTTTCTCCCAGCCCGGCCGGACATCTGCAAAAATTCGTTGCGCGAGAGCGGGCCGTCCACGTACTTTGCCATCTGGCCGAAGATCACGCTCTCCGCCGGCAGGTTCACTCCAAGGGACAGCGCGTCGGTACCGACAACTACGTCGAGTATCCTTTCGCGGAAGGCCATCTCGACTAAGAGCTTTTCCTTGGGAAAAAGACTGCCGTAGTAGACGCCGACGCCGTAGATCATCATCTCCGGCATACGCTGAACCTCCAGTATTTCCCCCATCTCGCGCAGTCTGGCCCTGTCCTGGCGTTCGATTTTTTTTCTCGTCCGCGCTATCTGCTTCGCGATGTAATCCGCTCCACGCCGCGAGAATACAAAGACGAGCGCGTCGCGTATGCGCGAATAGTGCGTGCCCTTCTTGCGGAACACGAGCTTCGTCACCCTCTCGCGCGTCTCGAAGAGCTCAAAGTCGCGCCTGCCCATCTCTTCCAGGTAGCGCCGGACGGTCTGCGGGTCGCCGAAGGTCGCGCTCATAACGAGCATCATGGAATCGGGGCTTGTGCCGCGTATGCCGTCAATGTAGGCCCTCGTGCGCTCCGCGGACGAGAAGATGAAGTGGAACTCGTCGATTATGACGCGCTGAGAGGGTATGTGCGCGTACTTGAGCGTGTATATCTCCTGAGTGCAGCAGAGGACGGCCGCGTTCGAATTTTTTTTGAAATCCCCGGTCTCCAGCCCGACGTCGAAACCCATACGGCGGAGGTCAAGATATCGCTCGTTGGAGAGCGCTTTTATCGGGGCCGTGAAGATAACCCGCCAGCCGGGCATTACTGGACTTCCGTTTTCGTCCATCAGTCCGGCCCATCTGTACGCCACCCATGTTTTGCCGCTTCCGGTGGGGGCGGAGAGTATCCCGTTCTTCCCCGATATCGCCGCTATTGCCCTATCCTGCCAGTCGTAAAACATCCGCCGCCCCTACAGGTTCATCCTGAATATGGTCATTAGCCTCTCCCCGACGGGAGTACTGTCAATCCTTTGGCCGATGAGTTCAGCCCCCATCTCCTCGTAAAAACCGCTCTCGAGCGAGTCGGAGACGACGGAAAGAGACTTCGCGCCGGATTCCTCAGCTGTCGCGCAGGCGTGCAGGAATAGCGTCGCCTTGATGTCCGTGCCGACAAACTCAGGCAGTACGCACAGGTTCCGAAGGTTGGACTCGTCTCCCGCGATTTCGAGCGAATAAAAGCCCAAGACCTCCCCCTCCTCGTCCTGAGCTACGCACGTCAAGAACTCCTCGATCGCCTCCGGGTTGACCGACAGCGCGCCGGATTCGAGCCAATAGCCCATCAGCTCCCTGGGGTACTCCCAGTACGACTTCGCGCGAAAACATATATGAGAGAGCAGTTCAGCCTCGTCAAACTTTGCGGCGCGTATATGAGGTCCGTCGGGTTCCATCAGATCCCTTTCTCTCAGTCCGCCGAGGCATGTTCGAACACCAAGAATGAAAGCGGTGGGAGCGTGAGGTTCAAAGAATACGGCCGCCCGTGCATCCGGCCGCCCCCGGCGTCCTTGCCG
Organism: Synergistaceae bacterium; assembly: GCA_031269875.1. Lineage (GTDB taxonomy): Bacteria > Synergistota > Synergistia > Synergistales > Synergistaceae > JAIRNC01. Next base: position 15,734 of record JAISYM010000029.1, on the reverse strand, counting down.
CCCATGTTGCCGCAGTTGCTCCCGCTGAACTCGGCGCTGTCGCTGTTTAGTACCTCGCGCCAGTGACCGCCTTCCGGAACTCCAATCTTGTAGTCCATCCTGGGGACGGGGGTAAAATTCCCCACGCAGAGGAACGCGTTCCCGCCGCTGTCGCGGCGAAGGAAGGAGAATACGCTCGAATCCGCGTCGCTGCAGTCGATCCACTCGAATCCCCACCTCTCGAAGTCGCCCGCCCAGAACGCCGGGGTGTCCCTGTAAAATTTGTTGAGTGCGGTAACCCAGGCCAGGATGCCGTTGTGAAAGGGGTCGTCCAGCTCGTGCCAGCTCAAACTTACGTCATGATTCCACTCCGATACCTGTCCGAACTCGCCGCCCATAAACAGGAGTTTTTTGCCGGGGTGGCCGAATTGCCAGCCCAGAAGCGCCCGAAGGTTGGCCGCCTTCTGCCATTTGTCCCCGGGCATCTTTCCGAAAAGCGATCCCTTGCCGTGTACGACCTCGTCGTGCGACAGCGGCAGGACGAAGTTTTCGCTGTAGGCGTACCACATGCCGAACGACAGCTCGTTCTGGTGATACTTCCTGAAGATCGGGCTCATTCCCATATAGTGCAGAGTGTCGTGCATCCAGCCCATGTTCCACTTGAAGCCGAAACCGAGGCCCCCGACGTAGACGGGGCGGGAGACCATCGGCCATGCCGTGGACTCCTCGGCCGTTGTCTGGATACCGTCAAAATCGATGTACAATATCTCGTTCATCTTGCGGAGAAACTCTATCGCCTCTATGTTCTCCTTCCCGCCATACTGGTTCGGTATCCACTCGCCTTCTTTGCGGGAGTAATCCAGGTAGAGCATCGAGGCCACCGCGTCGACGCGCAGGCCGTCCGAGTGATATTTGTCGGCCCAGAAGCGCGCGGACGAGAGCAGGAAGCTGCGAACCTCGCTGCGCCCGTAGTTGAATATGCCGCTCTTCCAATCCGGGTGATACCCCTTTTTCGGGTCGGCGTGTTCGAACAGGCAGGTTCCGTCGAAATTCGCGAGCCCGTAATCGTCCTTGGGGAAGTGAGACGGCACCCAGTCTAGGATGACGCCGATTCCTGCCCGGTGGAGCGCGTCTACCAGCTCCATGAACTCGTGCGGCGTTCCGAAGCGCGAACTCGGCGCGAAATAACCGAGCGTCTGATAACCCCACGAGCCATAAAACGGATGCTCCATAATCGGCAGGAACTCCACATGGGTGAAGCCAGTGTCCCGCACGTAATTCACCAGCTTATCAGCCAGCTCGTGATACGAGAGGGAGCGGCTGCCCTCCTCCGGGACATGACGCCATGAGCCGAGGTGTACCTCATAAATTGACTGTGGGGCGTTTGTGACGCTGCGCTCGCGACGGCCCCGCATCCATTCCCCGTCGCTCCATTCAAAGCCGCTGAGGTCCCACACGCACGAGGCGCTGCGCGGAGGAGTCTCCCACCAGAAGGCGAACGGATCGCCCTTTTCCATCTTCCGTCCTCCGACGTTTGAGACGATGCTATATTTATAGAGGTCTCCGTGCCCCGTGCCTGGCACAAAGCCCTCCCACACGCCGGAACTGTCCCACCTGACCGCAAGCGGGTGCGCTTCCGTGTCCCAGTTGTTGAAATCCCCGATGACGGACACGCTCCCGGCGTTAGGCGCCCATACCGAAAAGAGCGTTCCGCTGACGCCATTTACGGTTATTACGTGTGACCCTAATATCTCGTATAGCTTCGTATGATTGCCCTCTCGGAAAAAATAAATATCCTTCTCCTGCATCAGGCTTATGCCGTGTACAACGCTACCGGCGGACATATCTACACCTCCCCCACAAGGCCGCGCATGGCCTCCACAAATACCCCGGCCTGTTCAGACGCCTTCATCAGCAGCATCTCGGTCGTTCTGGGGCCGGATTCGGATTCAAATTCTTCACCCGATTCAGCGATCTTTCTCCGCAGACCCGTAACTCTGTCCGCTATCGCCGCCATTCTCTCGGAGTAGCTCTGGCCGCACCATTCGACCAGCTTCCGTGACAGCCTCCACGCTTCTCCGGCGGCGGCGTCCACATCCTGGCACGTCGCGTTAAAGTGAAGCCTGATCAGCTCGTCCGTCTCCTGTATCAACTCCGATGGGCCGGGACCGGCGAAATATTCCGGAATCGCGCGCGCTCCAAGGTGAAACGGCGTCATCGGAAGGATACACGGATTGCCGAAGCATGACCAGATGACCGTCTCGTCGCTGTTCTCGTGAAGATCGACGATAAGGCTCTCCCTGTTGCTGCCGTTGCATATTCTCGTGTAAGCGTCCTTTTTGTTTTCCTCCGGCATTATGCCGCCTCCCTCGTGCGGGCTGATTCGCCACGCGCCCTCTCCGCCAAGCTCCGCGAGTTCGGTAAAGTCCTCCGGGCGATCGCAGTGACAGGAGAGCGTCTTGCGAACCCCCTTTACCCCAAGCGGCTCAATCGGAAGGACGGAAAATGGGGGGCGCGCGCCGCGCTGTTTGAGGTCTATCCTCACTCCAGCCGCCATAGCTAGTCCAAAGGCGTGTCTTGCCGTATTGATCGGTGCCATCATGTAATCCGGATGCTGAAAGCTCTTGGCGAAGTCGAAATCACTATGGCGGCCCGGGCGTTCCGGCGTGTACCAGCCGCGCTTTATGGCATACTCTATCAGGCCGGGCGAGGCCAAAAACTCATACGGCTCGTCCAGGCACATCTCCCTGATGGAGTAGTGGTTCGGGTTGACCATGACGTGATCGTCCGGCACTCTCCGAGCGGCGAAATGTTTTCCGTTCACCACCTGAAAGACCCAAGCCTCGCGAGCGTCAGCGAAGGTGTAAGAGCGCCCGGAATCCCTGTAACCGTATGTCAGGACAAGATCGGACGCTATCCTTACCGCGTCCCTGGCCGAACGCGCCCGCGACGCGACCGTCCAGCGCAAACCCCACCCGACGCCCCCGTCCGTAAGTTCCGGGGCGTCCTCCTTTGACTTGCAGCATGTGTTGCTCACCACCACGACGCCGCGCTCGTTTACGAACGAATCCCCAAAGGACTCGCCGGGCGCCGGACGAAGCGTCTCCGTCCAGAAGAAACCGAGAGTGGGGGACACTGTCGGCACCCGCGCGCTCCCATCTTCGAACGAGAGAATGCCGCCCCTTCCGTCGTCAGGTTTCACGTAATGATGCCTCATTATCAGTTTGCCGCTGTTATCCTCGTTGTGCCCAATGAGCACCCGGCCGGTAGAACTCGCTTCGCGCCCCGCCGCGACGACGAAACACGCCTCAGCCGTCCCGCAATCAAAAAACAGGTAGGATAACAAAATAACCGCCGCCGCAGCCATCAAAAAAATTGTCACCGGACAGTCCCTCCCTTCAGAGGATTGGAATACTACATACTCTATCGCATAGTATAAAGCCTATTGGGAATTTATGGAAACGCGGATCGAAGAATGTGCCATTCATCAGTGACAAACCCGCCGATGACAAAGCCATCTGCCGGAAACCGCAATGCCAATTTGAAATCAAAGGCCTAAAGGGTGAAGCGTTAAAACCAGTCCGGACAACCTTTAAGCCACATCAAAAACAGCCCGTTTGCCGCGAATTGGTATGAAATCAAATGCTTGACATACTCTTTCTATCTATATGGGCCGGCGGTACTGGCCTTGACTATTCGCTCATCCTTCGCTCTTGGCCGCGATGACTATCGAGACGAGAAGTATGACCAGGCCGGCGAGTTTGAAACCGGAGGGATATTCGTCAAAGAGAAAATACGCGAGCACCGCCGCGCCTATGGGCTCTCCCAAGAGCCCTATCGCGACAAAACCGGTGCTGAAGTAACGAAGCGCCCAGTTATAGGAGCTGTGCCCGATGACCTGCGAGAGAAAGGCCATGCCTGTAAACGCCAGCCACGTCTCGGTACCGAAGCCCGTCACTTTCAGATCCATGAGAAGCACGGCACACCAGATGATGAGCGCGGCAGTGCCGTAACAGAGCGCGGTGTAAGGCAGGAGGCTGAGCTTGGCCCGCACCTCGCCGCCGCAGATAATGTAAGCGGCCGCCGCGATGCCGCCCGCTAACGCGAGCGCGTCGCCCCACAGGGCTTCCCCGCTGAACGAGAGGTCGCCGTACCCGACGATAGAGGCTCCGACAGTCGCGCATAACATGCAGAGCCACATTGAGAACGAAGGAAACCCTTTGCCCAAGGCCGCGTTTAGAAGGGCTATCCAGATAGGGATCGTGTTTACGAGCATGACGCTCGAGGCAACGGTGGTGTAGTCAAGGGAACTCATCCACGTCGCGAAGTGCAGCGCGAGAAACACGCCGGACAGCATCGTGACAGCGAGATCGCGCCTGCCGAGCTTCTTGAATTCATCCTTGTGCAGCAAAAGCGCGGCGGGCCACAATATGATCAACGCTAGCGAGAGCCTGTAAGCCGACTTCACTAACGGGTGCGCCTGGGCAAGCCTGGCGAATATGGAGCCGGTCGACACTCCAACCACTCCCATCAGCAGAATCATGAACGGATAAATTTTTTTCTTGTTCTGTGCCCAGAAAGCGCTTGCCATTCAACATACCCTCCCCTGGAGAAGCGTTTATTCGGCCGGTATTGAAACAGTGAACACGCTGCCCTTGCCCGGCCGGCTCTTTGCCGCTATCGTCCCGCCGTGCGACTCGGCTATGGCCCGGGCGACGGACAGGCCTATGCCGTTTCCGCCGGAGTCCCGCGCGCGCGACTCGTCCGTCCTGTACAGGTGTTCAAATATAAACGGCATATCGGATTCCGCTATACCGATGCCGTCATCCTCCACTGAGAGAACGGCGCGTCCGTCGTTCTGATATGTCCTTACCCATATATTGCCGCCGAGGTCGGTGTATTTCAGCGCGTTGGACACGAGGTTGACGATGATCTGGCTGAATTTGTCCCTGTCCACGTCCGCTGGACAGGGCGCGCCGTCAAAATGGAGCGAAATCCCCTTTGCCGCTATGTTGGCCTCGAAACCGCGCAGGACGCTCCCAGCCAGCAGGGAGAGGTCGGACGGAGTTTTTTCCAGCGCCGACTCCGGGTTCCCCGCCCGGACGAGGTTATCGACCTCCGACACCATGCGCGACATACGGAAAATCTCCGCTAAAAGGCTCTCTAAACGCTCCTTTGTCGGCGTCCACAGGCCGTCTATCATCGCTTCGAGGTTGCTCTGCAATACCGTGAGGGGCGTGCGGAACTCGTGCGAGTAAGCGCTTGCCATCCGCTTTTTCAGCATATACTGCGTTTCGAGGCTTCGCGCGAGCTGATCTACGCTTCGGGAGAGTTCGTCTATCTCGGCGGCGCCCGTTTCCGCGAAATCTCCGGAATATTCGCCCGCCGCTATACGTTTTGTCCTTTCCGTGACCGTCATAATCGGGCGCACGATAAGCCCGGCCATTACGAGGCCTATCGCGACGGACGCCGCGAAAAAGAGCGCCGACGTGCCCCAAAAGACACGGCTGAAGGCGGAGAGGAAACTCTGCGCGCTCTCGTTGTCGTAAAACGGGCTGTGATAACCAAGCTGTATCGTGCCCGCGACCTTATCGCGAAGCACTATGTCGAACGAACTCCGCGAGTACGCGCCGTCGATCTCCTGGCACGGATCGGCGGAGTTTTTTGACGAGCCGGGCAAGCCGGTCAAGTACGGCGGGTGGCTGCAACTCATGTAATCGTCAGCGGCGCAGTATATCATGGAACCGGCGGCGTCAAAGACCATCAGGGTAATCCCCTGACCGAGGAGCGAATCGCCGTAGCCGGTCAAAAAATTCCCGAACGCGGCGTCCGAACTCTCGAGGTTTACGGCGTAGTTTTCCGACACAGCTTCGACTATCTCCATGTTCTTCATGTCCTGTTTGTGCCGGACGTAGATTTCAAACTGCTTTCGGAGGTAATAATTCGAGACGGCAAGGAGCGAGGCGACCAGAAAAAACGCCACTGCCGCGTATGAGAGAACGAGCCTGGTCTTGAGAGCGAGTCTCAATGTTCGGTTTCCATTTTTTCAGGCCGGCCGAACTTGTAACCGACGCCCCGGACGGTCAGAATATACACCGGGTTTGCGGTGTCGTCCTCTATCTTGCCGCGCAGGTTCTTTATATGGGAGTCTATAGTTCTATCGAAGCCGCCGAAATTCTCGCCAAGCGCGGTATCTATCAGCTCCTCCCGGCTGAACGCCCTGTTCGGGTGCTTGACCAGCCGCGCCAGTATCTTATATTCGTTTGGAGTGAGCGCGGCAGGAGAGCCGTTCTTCCAGACCGTCCTCGATTCGAGGTCTATCTCCAGGTCTCCGTTGTTCCAGCTCATTCTGCTGAACAGAGGCGAGACGCCGTCCGCCGAGCGCCGCAGCACGCTCCTGACGCGGGCCGTGAGCTCCCTTGGGCTGAAGGGCTTTGTGACGTAGTCGTCCGCTCCAAGGGCAAATCCGGCGACTTTGTCATCCTCCCCGCTCTTCGCGGTGAGCATGATCACGGGAACCCGCGACACGCGGCGTATCTCGGTACAGAGTTTTTCACCGCTTATTTTAGGAAGCATCAGGTCGAGGATGACGAGGTCCGGGTTCGACGCGTTGAAAGCCGCAAGGCCGGATTCGCCGTCGCGGGCGGCCGACACATCGTAACCGGCGCTGCGGAGATAGGCGGACAGCGCCTCCACGATCTTTATCTCGTCCTCTACAATGAGGATTTTAGCGGCATTCCCGCTCGCAGCAGGCGATTCCATTCTCTAAACCAAACCTCCCAGCCTCCGTGAGGTAACGAACCCGACATAAGCGGATAGCCTTAAAAATACAGATTTTACTCGCAAACATTATTGTAATTATACCATGCCAATACTTTGGTTACGTGATTTACAGAAACACGGTTGACGGCGAAATAACAAATGATTTTTCGGCGCACAAATATGCTTTTATGCTTATCGCCTTTAATGCGCAACGTATGAAGTTGTAACTCCACAGAAAGTGATGACAAATTAAGGGTTATGTGATAGACTGCTTAACATAAAAAGAATTCTGAATTTTACTTATCAGTACCGGGGACGTCGCGTTTCTGTATATCTTGACCCTTAAACGCTTTATGTTATCCGGTTTTCCGGTAAAGGCTCCGAAGGCGGCAAATGCATCGCTGGACTCATGTTTTTGAGTAAAAAGTCTAAGCAGGGAGGGCGATAGTGTATGAATGGAGAGAAGTTGATGGATAATATCGGCCGGCAGATTTTGAGAACACTGCAGGAGAACGGAAGGGTTTCTTTCAGCGAGCTTGGAAGGATGGTAGGTCTTTCATCGCCGGCCGTTGCGGAGAGGGTGCGCCGTATGGAGGAGGCCGGCTATATCATGGGTTACAAGACAATCGTAAACCAGGAAAAGCTGGGCTTTCCCATTACCGTTTTTGTGAGTGTCGACGTGAACGGCGAGAAGGTACATGAAGCCCGTGAAATTATCAGAGGGATACCCGAGGTCACGGAGGCATATCATCTCTCGGGCGAGTACGGGCTCATGCTCAAGGTCGCTATCGCCTCGATGGATCATCTCGAGTCCGTAATCGACCGCGTCGGCGAGTGCGGCGCCACCACAACCGCTATGGTTCTGTCGACGCCGGTTACCTCACGCGCGCTCGACCGTTTCGGCGCGCCCGTCCTGGAATAGGCGGCGCGTTAGACCGAGTGAAGCCGCTTGACAATAGCGGCGAAGCGTTGTACTTTTTTGTCGTAAAAAAATTCTTTAATCGCGGGGGATACTGACTGAAATGAAGAACTAACGGCCGAATAATTTGCGAGTCTGGAGGAGGCGTCGTTTTTAATCACGGCGGCCTGTTTTTTCCCGCCATGCTCGTTCGGTCGGTTAGCGATTATAACTTCAAGTAACGCGTGAGTGATTTATAAGAGCTGGTTCTATTTGGTATAAAAACCCTCCGGACGACAGCGGCATACTGTTATTCCGGGGGTGTTTTTATGAGTTTTTCTAGTTTTTCGTGTGCTTCCTGTCTGCTGAGAGCGTTCAATATTCGGAAAAGCTACGGTGATAGGGTCATCCTCGATATAGACTCTCTCGCGCTTTACGGCGGGTCGAAAATAGGGCTTGTCGGACAGAACGGGGCCGGCAAGTCCACGCTTATGGCCGTGCTGGCCGGGAGTATCGAGCCGGACTGCGGCAGAACGGAGCGCAGCGGGATAATATCGGTCATACGTCAGAGCCAGGATTCCGGATTGCTGCGCGCGGAGCGCAGCGACACTGCACAAAGGGAAAGGCGCGCCTTCTCGCCGGGACCGCTTTCACAAAATCCAAGCGGAGGGGAACTGACCAGAGCCGCCATAGACGCGGCGCTTAAGGCAAGGCCGGATATCCTTTTCGCGGACGAGCCGACCACTAACCTCGACATGGATGGAATAAGGCGCCTCGAGGGTGAATTACGCGCGTTTCGCGGCGCGATCGTCCTCGTTTCACATGACAGGGCGCTCCTTGACGCCGTATGCGGCGAGATATGGCATTTAGAGGGAGGCCATATCAGAACCTTCCCGGGCAGCTACACGGCATGGCTCGAACAGAGCGCCCGCGAGCGAGACTTCGCTCTGTTCGAGTACGACGCGTACAGGCGAGAGGGAAAACGCCTCCGCGAGGCGGCGCGCAAGCTGAACGAGCGTTCGAAGAAATGCCTCAAACCGCCGTCCCGGATGTCGCCCTCCGAAGCGCGTATAAACCCCGACAAAGGTCAGATCGGGCAGGCCGCTGTCCGGGCAAACGCCAAAGCCATATCGAAGCGCGCGTCGATGCTCGAAAAAAAGGAGCGTCCGTCCGACCTGCCAGAGATAAAGATGGCGCTCGGCGTCTCGTCCCGCGTCGCGTCGCCCGTCACGATAAGGGCGTCCGGGCTCTCCGTCTATTTTGGGGATCGCGTCCTGCTGGATAACGCGGATTTTGAGATTCCGACGGGAAAGCGAACGATTCTCCTCGGCCCGAACGGCAGCGGCAAGACCACGATTTTGGACCTCATAGCGAGAGGCGCCGCGCCGGTGAAAATCGCCCCCGGCACGAGGATCGGCTTCTTCCGGCAGAATCACGAGACACTTGACCCGGCGCGCACAATCCTCGAGAACGCGAGACTGGGTTCAATCCTTCCGGAGCACGAGGTAAGGACTATCTTAGCGCGGCTCTGGATCAAAGGCGATGAAGCGCATAAAAAATGCGGCCCGCTCTCCGGCGGAGAACGGGCGAAGGCCGCGTTCGCGGCGCTTTTCGCCTCCGACCTCAACACCCTTATCTTGGACGAGCCCACCAACCATATCGACCTCTACACCGCAGAGTCGCTGCAAGACCTCCTCATGGCCTGGAAGGGCACGCTGCTCCTCGTAACGCACGACCGCAGACTCGCCGAAGCGACCGGCGACAGACTGCTTATTATCAAGGAAAGAAAAATCAAGACCTTCGAGGGACCGCTGTGGGATTACGCCGGTTTTTCATAGGTCAGCCGATAGTAAATCGCCGCGAATGCCGCAAGACCTGCCTGGAAACGCGGCGGCCGCGCCCGTTTTTTCGTTACGCGCCTAAACCGCGGCAGAAATCCTTTATATCTCCGACAGACGACGGTTTGGCCTCGCGGGTCTTGCGCCCGCTTCTAATCTCCACAATCGCGGGCAGTTCCCTCACGCCCAGCTTTTCTTTGATGCGCAGGTTGCGGTGACCGTCGATAGTCACTATCCGTGCGCCGCCGGATTTTGCCCAATCCTCAGCTTCCCTGGCGAGCGCCAGATGATCGCCCTCGATGCTCGATATCAACAGAGCCACCGCGCGCTCCGGTTCAAAGAGCGCCGATTTCAAAAAGTGCTGATTCGAAATGTAATCGTATGCCGCCATAGCCGCGGTCGCCCCGTCGCCGGCCGCGGTCACGACCTGGCGAAGGAATTTATCGCGCACGTCCCCAGCGGCAAAGACTCCCTCTACTGATGTCTCCATCATTTCGTCGGTCTCGATCCAGCCGTTAGGACTTCTCTTGACGGCGTCGTCTTTCAGGAAATCTACGTTCGGCTTTGTCCCGACGAATACAAAGACTCCTTCGACTGCAATTTCCTTTCTGTCCCCACTTTTCAGGTTACGAATCTTCACGCCCTGTACCGCGTCCTGCCCGGATATCTCCTCGGTCACCCACCCCAGGAGCATTTCGATCTTGGGGTTAAGCAGCGCGCGCTCTGTGGCCATGTTGTTAGCCCTAAGCTCCTCCCTGCGGTGAATGATGTATACCTTCGAGGCGAACTGAGTGAGGTAATCCGCCTCCTCGACGGCCGTGTTGCCGCCGCCTATTACAGCCACGGACGCGTCCTGATACATGGGGCCGTCGCAGACCGCGCAGTACGTGACGCCTCGTCCCGCGAGCTCGTCTTCGCCCTTGAAGCCGGCCTTGCGGTTGGTCGAACCCGTCGCTATGATGACCGCGTCGGCGGATATGTCGCCTTTGTCGGTGCGCACGATCTTGCTGTCCCCGTCAAGAAAGAGCGATTCGACCTCGCAATTGCGAAACTCAGCCTTGAGGTCCTCGGCGTGTTCGCGCATCGCCGTCGCCAAATCCATGCCGCTGATCGTTTTAATCCCCGGGTAATTCTCTATCTCCGCTGTGTTGTTTACCTGCCCGCCCCACAAGCCGCTTTCGAGGATGAGCGTGTCCAGCCCAGAACGTGTGCCGTATATAGCCGCCGTTAAGCCGGCCGGGCCCGAACCTATGATCACGAGTTGTCTTTTTTCCATAAACTCACCCCATTTGGTTTTTTGTTGAAACCATTTTAAACTGAGCGTGGAATTTTTAGTAGCACAAATCTACTGATTTCACGATGATCTTCGAATTTACGCGCAAGTTCAAACGACCCTTCCCCGAGACGCGCCACATCGTCAGCCTGTTTTGCGCCACCCGTCTCGAGAAGGAGTTCCGCGCCCGGTTTCATGAATACCGGCAATTCGGAGAGGAGCATCCGGTAAATGTCGAGCCCGTCCGCGCCGCCGTCGAGCGCCGCGCGCGGTTCGTATAGGGCGACCTGATCTTCCAGATACGGAATATCGCCGGTGGGTATGTACGGAGGGTTTGAGACTATGAAGTCGAGCGACCTGGGCGGAATGATCTGTCGTGCGTCGGACGGGCTGTCTGTTAAGATGAAATTTATTCGATCCTCTACGCCATGAATGGCGGCGTTTCGGCGGGCTATTTCAATCGCCTCCGCGCTTTTATCCGACGCCCAGCAATGCCAGCCCGGATTTTCGAGGACGAGGGTTATCGCTATGCAGCCGCTTCCGGTACACCAGTCCGCAAAACATTTTTCACCGCCCGGCGGTGTGCGCTCCATCAAGCCGCGCGCGATTTCCGTCATAATTTCTGTTTCAGGCCTTGGGATGAGAACTCCCGGCGCCGTTATGAATGTCCTCCCGCAGAAAAGAGCGCTCCCGAGAACGTACGCTAAGGGTTCGCCCGAGACGCGCCTGTCCGTCATCTCCATTATCGCTCTCCCTTTTTCCGCGCTCACCGCGGCCTCGGAGTGCGCGTGGAGCCAGGCGCGACTGACGCCGAGCGCGTCGCAGATTATCTGGTCGGCCTCAAAATTGGCCGATGAAACGACGCCCGAGAGTTTTTTTTTACGGCAGCCCGTACTGAACCGGAGTCCATGACATGCGCCCCTCGGCGTCAGGCCGCGAAGTGCTTCATCTTTTCGGCCTGATCCGCCAGTGTCAGGGCCTCTATCAGCTCGTACAGATCGCCCTCTATAACTTGGTCCAGCTTGTGCAGCGTCAGGCCGATCCTGTGGTCTGTGATACGGTTCTGCGGAAAGTTGTACGTGCGGATGCGCTCGGATCTGTCGCCCGAGCCGACCTGTCCCTTGCGGTCGGCGGCCATCGCGTCCTGCCGTTTGCGAAGCTCTAAGTCGTAGAGCTTTGTGCGGAGAAACTGCATCGCCTTAGCCCTGTTCTTTATCTGGGAGCGCTCGTCCTGGCAGGTGACAACGACTCCGGTCGGGAGGTGCGTAATACGGACGGCGGAGTCCGTCATGTTGACGTGCTGGCCGCCCGCGCCGCCGGAGCGGTACGTGTCGATCTTCAGATCCTCCGTGCGGATATCGACGTCCACGTCCAGGGCCTCGGGAAGTACGGCGACCGTTGCGGCGGACGTGTGCACCCTGCCGCCCGCTTCCGTGACCGGAACCCTCTGAACCCGGTGAACGCCGCTCTCGAACTTCAGCTTACTGAACGCCCCCACCGCCTCGACGCGGAATACTATCTCCTTGTAGCCACCGATTCCGGTCTCGTTCGCGTCCAATATCTCGATCTTCCATCTCTCACGCTCGGCAAAGCGGGTGTACATGCGAAAGAGATCGGCCGCGAATAGAGCCGCTTCCTCGCCGCCCGTTCCACCGCGAATCTCGATCACTACGTTCTTGTCGTCGTCCCTGTCCTTTGGGAGAAGGAGGACGTGGATGTCCTTTTCGAGTGCCGGAAGGCGATCTTCGAGAGAGAGGAGTTCTTCCTTGGCCATGACGCGCATATCTTCGTCCGTCTCGGAGGCGATTATCTGCCTCGACTCCTCTATTTCCCTCGTCACTCTCTTATACTCGCCAAAAGCGGTTATTATCGGTTCGAGCTCGACGTGTTTTTTGCCGAGCGCCTGCATCTCGGAGGGGTTCGTCGCGATGTCCGGCGCCGCCATGCGGGACTCGACCTCTTTATATGTCCGCTCGACTTCCTCGAGTTTATTCCAAAGATCCATGTTCCGTCACCTCGTCAAATTTCCCGGCTGTTTTTCCGTCTTGTTCGTCTTTTTCGTTTATGCCGGTGAGCGCTGCGCTCGGGTCGAGCGCTATTTCCAGAGACCTTATCGCGACCTCCAGCATGGAAACGTCAGGCTCCCGTGTCGTGAGGTACTGCAGGGAGAGCGCCGGCATTATCAGATATTTTCCCCACGTCTCTGATTTAGATGCGCCCCTTATGACCTCATACGACAGGCCGATCACGAGCGGAAGGAGCAATACCCTGGCGGCGGCGCGATACCAGAGCGGCCCGTCCCCAAAGAAGGAGAATACGAAGATGCTCACGGCGACCACCACCAGAAGGAAGGACGTGCCGCACCGGCGGTGAATCCGAGAGCAGGAGGCCACCGCCTCCGGGGAGAGCTTCCCGCCGCTTTCATACGCGTTGATAGTCTTGTGTTCCGCGCCGTGATAGGAGAATACGCGCCTGATATCCTTCCACACGCCGATGACAGCTATGTAGGCTACGAACACCGAACAGCGGATCAGCCCCTCCAGCAGATTTTTGACCGCGTAAGACGCGCCGAATCCTGGCGCGAGATGGTCGGACAGCCAGACGGGGAGGGCGATAAAAAGCCCGGCTACCATCAGCAGCGCGACGGTCACGGAGATCACGAGTTCCGCTGCCGAAAAATTATCTTCCTCTCCGAGAGCGCGTTCCGCTGAAATCGAAAGGGCTTTCATACCAATTTTCATCATGTCGGCCATAGAGGCGAAGCCCCGTATGACCGGCCATTTCCACGCGCCCCTCTTTAACCATTCGGAGCCGAGCCATGACTTGCTCCAGAGACATCCGTCCGGCTCGCGCACGACGAGTCCCCAGTGTTCGGGCCCCTTCATCAGGACGCCTTCGATCACGGCCTGCCCGCCTACCGGTATCCGCTTGGACTCTTCGATCCAGAGTGACGCAATCCCTGCCGCGATCGTCAGCAAAAGGTTATTTATTGAAATATTTTCTCGTTTAACATTCATTTTCGCTATAAATTCTCCGATAGAATATCTTCGACGGCTCTAAACGGCCTTCCGCAGCTCTGCGCTTCCCTGCATCGCCCTTCTGAAAGACAGGGAGGGCCGGCGGGGTCGAAAAGTTCCCTCGCCGCTTCTATTACGAGAGCGAGCATCTTCCCGGCCAGGCCGCGTATTTCCCACTGCGCCCTGCGGCAGAGCCTCAGAGCGAAGAAGTGGTGCAGTTCCCGCGCGTTCATGGTCATAATCAGGCTCGTCTTAGCGCCATGCGGCAGGATAAACCGCGCGTCCTCTTTCGGGACGCCCAGCGAGATAAGGCGCTCGTAAGCGTCCGCGGCGGATTTTACCTGGGATTCAAAGACAGAGGCGGCCTCCGGTATGGCGGAGATCGAAGGGGGCGTTACTGCCTCCGGGACGCTCATCCTCACATATCGCTGGCTCTGTTGGGAAAAGCTCGCTATGCGGTGCCTGACCAACTGATGAGAGGCGACGCGGCTCAATCCATCCGCCGCGAACGTGAAGGATGCGTGTTCGAACGGCGACAGATGGCCCACCGATCTGAGCTTTTTCAAAAAACCCCGCACCGCCGCGTCGTCTAACCCGTCAAACCCGCCAAACTCACCAAAAATATCAGACGCCCTTGACGGGCTGTAACAGAGTTTCGCCGCGGAGGCGACCACACGAGCCGGCTGCGGCGTGTACGCTATAAGATGAACCTCGCAGACCATGCCTCAACACCTCTCAGGAAAGCCGAAAAATAAAAAAATCCCTTACATCATCCGATGGTATGGAGATATAAGAGATCTTCTGTCCTCTGTAACATAACACAGAGACGCGCCAAACGCTATGCCTCCGCGTCCTTTGTCCTCTGCCCGTAATCGACGCCGGCGTACTTTCTGCGGAACTTCTCCAGTCTGCCGGCCTCTATGACCCGTCCCTTCTTGCCGGTATAAAAAGGGTGGCAAGCGCTGCACACCGCCACTTTCATGTCGGGCCTTGTCGACCTGGTCGTAAAGCTGCTGCCGCAAGAGCAGGTGATAGTGCAATCCTCATATTTCGGATGTATGTCCTTTTTCATCTGTTCACACCTCCAATGCTAACAATATCTTATCAGCAACATCAGCAATTATATAATGTTTTCCCGAAAGCGCAAGCGCCGCCAACACGGTTGTGTATGGCCGCACATCGCGCCCCAGAAAACCCCGCCGATATGGTTGCGGGGCGCGCATTGCGCGACCACCTACCACGCCCACGCCCGTCCCCCCCGAAAAGGCCGCCGAACAACGGGACGCCGTGGGCGGCGTCCCCTACGATAAACCGGGTAATATGCCGTCATGCCGGATCACGCCGGACGCGCAATTCACACCCGAAAACGCCGCCGATATGGTTGCGGGGCACGCATTGCGCGACCGTGTTCGCCCATCCACGCACCTGCCCCCCCGAAAACGCCGCGCAACAACGGGACGCCGTGGGCGGCGTCCCCTACGGAAATTCACGACATATCCGCCGATATTGGCGGGGATGATGACGGACGCGCGGTCGCGCCCCTATATATGTTTGTCCTCATCAAGCAACTTGCGAAGGCGCTCTATTTCAGCATCTTTATCCGCAAGGGCGGCTTCCTTGTCCGCAAGAGCGGCGTCCTTTTTTTCGACAACTTTTTGCCACTTTTCGCTTTCCTCGCGACGGGCATTCTGCAACGCCGCCGCTTCGTTGTGACGGGCGTCGGTGCGCATCCGTTCTAGGGTCCGAAATTCTTCCGTCGCCGTTATGCTGCGGTATGCCTCGATTGCCTGGTTCATTACCTCCGCCCCCAATGCTTCGATTTGACTGAGTTCTTCTTCCGTTTCCGCGTCGAACAATTTTAGCCAAAGACGTAATTCGTCATCCGCTCGCACTTCTTCCGGCAGCTTCGGAAGCTCGAAATAATGCAGACACAGCCTGTCCGTCAAACGCGTGTGGCGCGTCACCTC
>JAISYM010000131.1 GCA_031269875.1 Synergistaceae bacterium | reverse complement strand
ATCGCCTCTTAGCTTTGCTTCAATAATTCGTTTGCGCAAGTCGCTTGATAATGGCTTTGGCATTCTGTAAGTCCCCCATTCCTTTTCTTGCTTACAGAATAATACATAGTATATATTATGTCAAATTGATATATGTTTTCGCTCTCATCGCGATCAATTGGGGACTGCGCTGTTCCGACATACTCGCGCTCACCGTTGGGTCTGTCATAGCGGGAATAGGGAAAAGGATACAGATAGCGGACAGAATCGTTGTCGTCGAGAGGAAAACCGGGCACGAGCGCCATATCGAGATACAGGACAAGATGAAAGACGCCCTGTACGAACACATCAAGAAGCGGGTGAAAAAAGACGGGGATCTGCGCATGTCCGATCCGTTGATCCTATCCCAGAAGAAAAGCGCGGGCAAGGAGAGAAAGGCGCTGTCTCGCCAGCACGCAAGCTCCGTCATTAACACAGCGGCAAAAAGGATAGGCATACGAGGCTCTGTCGGCTCTCACGGTTTGAGAAAGACATTCGTGTATCAGGCGTGGAAGCGCGATATAGGAGTTGACGTATTGCAGAAGATACTCGGGCATTCGTCTGTAGAGATAACACACCGGTACGCGTGTATCCCCCAGGCTCATGAGTTGGAAGCCTACAGAAAAATAAACTTTGGGCTTGAGTCGGCCATAAAAAGAGCCAGAAAAGGAAATGGTTTTCGTGGGGAAATGCACTAAACGAGCATTTTGGTAAAGTTTTTTTGACCAATGACGTTTACCGAGAGGGCTTTTCTTCTCGTTGCTCTGATAGTCTGCGTCTATACGCTCAAGAAAATCTGACACAATGCTAGTTAAGTAAGATTATCTTTATTACAGCGTCCCTTCTGTAGATTCAGCAATAGCAAGCGTTGACGGCGATCTAGGGTCCTCCCGGCGACTATGGCCAGTATTGCGCGGCGAGGCATCGCGAAAAGTTACTTTCAGTTTATTTTTAGGGCATTTCCGTTTCTTTTTAGAATTTGATTATCATTCCTGAACTCTTGAAGTGAAAGAGTTTAGTATTTAGAAGCGACGTGAACCGATGAAAATGAGGACTTGAGGAGAGTGTTTGAGGGGAGTGATAGTTGTCAGTCATGTTGAAGTATTAAACCCAAATGAATTAATACCCTATGTGAATAATCCAAGATTTCACCCAGAGAGTCAAATCAGGCGGCTCATGGGAAGTTTGCGCGAGTACGGGCTTGTCATTCCAATCCTTATAGACAGCGACAAAGTGATCGTTGCCGGTCACGCCGTTGTTGAAGCCGCGATTCGCCTCAACATGGAGCAGGTGCCATGCGTCTTGGCGAGTCATCTCACCGAGGCTCAGCGCAGGGCGTTTGTGCTTGCCGCAAACCGCCTTGCAGAAGATTCGAGCTGGGACACTGATATTCTCAAAGCTGAGATGCTCCGTTTGCGTGACGACTTCGGCGTGAATCTTGAAAATACAGGTTTTTTGCCGCGTGAAATAGTTCGGTTGAGACTGGATCAGCTCGATGGAAAAACTGACGAGGACGCTCTCCCGGAACCCAAAGGGGAGATAACAACGCGCCTTGGCGACATCTGGCAACTCGGCGAGCATCGGATTATCTGCGGCGATTGCACGGACGCGGGTGTCGTCGAGCGTCTTTTTGACGGTGCCCGCCCTCATCTAATGGTCACAGACCCGCCATACGGGGTGAAATACGATCCTTCCTGGCGCAATGACGTGTCAAAAACGAAAAGCAAGTGCACGGGCATTGTTCTAAACGACCACCTCGACGACTGGCGGGAGGCGTGGAAGCTCTTTCCCGGAGATGTTGCCTATGTCTGGTACGCGTCGCTTCACGGCGAGAACGTCGCCGACAGTTTGTGGGCCGCTGATTTTCGCGTCCGCTCTCAGATCATATGGGCAAAACCAAACCTTGTGCTGAGTCGCTCCGAATATCACTGGCAGCATGAATGCTGTTTGTACGCGTTGCGCTAAGATGACGGAGAGTGTCCCGAACCGCCGGGATATTGCGAAGGATATGAGTCTTGCTGGTACGCGGTTCGTGAAGGCCGGAAAAGCCACTGGACGGGCGACCGCAAATCTTCGACGCTTTGGGATATAGATTTCTCCGGCCAGGATACCTCAACGACTCACGGCACTCAAAAGCCGGTCGAGTGTATGCGGCGGCCTATGCTCAACAATTCTGAACCTGGCGAACTCGTATATGAGCCATTCTCCGGTTCGGGAACCACCATTATCGCGGCTCAATCTGTCCGGCGTATCTGTTATGCCATAGAGCTGAATCCCGAATATGTCGACATGGCCGTGCGCCGGTGGCAGGATTACACGGCTAGGTCTGCTATTTTAGCTGGAGGCGGCGCGTTTGACGCGACAGCAAGGGAGAGGAGTCGCTGATGGAAAGCGGTAATGGGCTGTACCACGAGAAAACCATCGCCGAATTATTCGGAGTCACTGAGCGTCGAATCCGTCAGCTCGCGCAAAAGAAAATAATTCCGAAGGCGGGGAAAGGGCTGTATGATCTAGGGCCAACCGTGCAAGCATATATCAGATATCTTCACGGTCTTTTAAATGGAGCGGTCTCTGCTGACATGACCGAATTGAATCAGCGTCTTTTGCAAGCGAATACCACCGAGCGCGAGGCGAAAGCGCGAATGGCGGAACTTGATCTTTCGGTTATGCAAGGCCGCCTTCACGAAGCTGATCATGTTAAAAAAATCATGATCGATATGATCGCGGCGTGCCGGTCGAGGATGCTTGCGCTGCCATCCAAAGCCGCAGTTACAGTCTCGACGATGACAGGCTCGGCAGAGATAGCGTCTTTTCTTCGCGAAATCATATACGAGGGAAAAAATATGGCTAAATCAAAAGCGGAGGAAATGTCCATAAGCGACGTTCTTCCGATTAACGATGAGGGCGACTCAGGCGGGATTACGCGCGATTCCTCAACGGAAGAGTCATCGAGGATATCGAGGGAACCGGTTATATACTGCGGGCCTTCCGTGCCGAAAGGGAAAATAATTTCCGGCGCGCTCTACAGGGGCGGCTTGCCCAAAAACATCGAGGCGATAGTTGAAAAGGTTCCGGAAATCGGCAGGCTGATAGTCCCGGTGGGCAAGCTTGCCGAGACACAGCGAAAAACCGCCGTCGCCGGCACGGAGGAAAACCGGCTCTATCAGGTCATTTTAAGCCGAAGGGGGGAGATAGAAAATGGCGTATAAGCATGGAGTGTACATCTCTGAGGTGCCGACCTCTCTCGTATCGCCGGTTCCGTGTGACAGCGCGATACCGGTATTTGTCGGGACAGCTCCTCTGCATCTGTCGCAGACAGGGTTGGAGGATCTGGACAAGAAGGTCAACTACCCGATACTGACATACCTATACGAGGAGGCAGTGAACAAGCTCGGGTTCATCCGCGACAGCGCGACGTGGGAGAAATACACACTGCCGGAGTGCGTTTATTCGCAATTCGCGCTGTTCGCCGTCGCGCCGGCGATATTTATCAACGTGCTGGATCCGAGAATCCACAAGACGGCGGTCGCACGGGCTTCCCATGCAATAACAAGCGGTCAGGCTGTTTTAGGCGAGGACGTTATATTAGATTCGGTCATTGTCACCGCGACAAACAGCGACGGTGCTCCAGCCTTGGTTCCAGGAACGGACTACTCGCTCGGTTGGAACAAGGACGGAAGGGCGGTGTTAAACGCTCTTGCAGACGGCGCGCTCGAAAA
Source organism: Synergistaceae bacterium (assembly GCA_031269875.1). Taxonomy (GTDB): domain Bacteria; phylum Synergistota; class Synergistia; order Synergistales; family Synergistaceae; genus JAIRNC01. Next base: position 1,396 of record JAISYM010000131.1, on the reverse strand, counting down.
AGCAGAGGCGGCATGGGTGAGGTTTGACAAAGTCGATCCGAGTCTTGTAGACGAGTACGACATAATAGGCGGCTACAACGTCGCCACGCAGTCTTACGAGGGACTGGAACTCGTCAACACCATATTCCCCAAGTACAGGTTGGTCATAGGCGAGATCGTGGCACCGAGATTCAGCGAGAACCCTGCTGTGGCGGCAGTCATGTACGCTAAAGCGGGCGCGGTCAGCGGCGCGTTCAAGGCGATGGCGCTGGTCGATATCCCGAGCGGCGCAGACGGAGTCAGGGACTACTCGGACGCTCCGGAGTGGAAGAACCAGAAAAACCTCGTCTATGACAAGGAGATAGTTTTCTGGCCAAAAGTCAGGCTTGGCGAGGACATATTCCACATGTCCGTCCAGGCTGCCGGCCTCATGGGAAAGGTAGACAGCGAGCACAGCGGCGTCCCGGTGGCGGCGTTCTCGAACCACAACCTCCAGATGGATTCCTGTGTCCTGGACGATGGGACGGAAGTCAATCTCGACCTCTACACGCAGGGGAACTATCTCAACGGCGAGGGCATAACCACCGCCGTCAACTGGATAGGCGGCTGGCGGGCGTGGGGAGTCCAGACGGCAATCTACCCCGCGAACACCGACGTCAAGGACAGCATGATCCCTGTTCGCCGGATGTTCAACTGGATAGGAAACAGCATAATCCTGACCTACCATCAGAAGGTCGATATCCCGATGATCAAGCGCAACATCGAGACGATTGTCGACTCGGTCAACGTATGGCTGAACGGCCTTGCTTCGCGTGAGTTTTTAATCGGCCACCCTCATGTAGAGTTCGACCCTGACGATAACCCGACGACCGATCTCTTGTCCGGGATCGCGCGGTTCCACGTCTACATAACGCCGCCGCCGGCTATGAAAGAACTTGAGTTTATCCTGGAATACGACGTGTCGCAGCTCGCGACACTGTTTGAATGATAAGGGGGCGAGGGTTTGATACCGACCCAAAATATCAACTTCAAGGTCTATAACAGCAACAGCCAGGATCTATTGGGTATCGCCGAAGGCACGCTGCCAACTTTCGAGGCGATGAGCGAGACTATTTCCGGTGCCGGACTTGCCGGTGAAATAGATATGCCAGTGTTAGGGCATTTCGGCGGAATGACTGTCGAGTTGAATTGGCGCACCGTGACCGCCGACGCGATAACGCTCTCCGAACAGAAGTCTCATCATCTCGACCTGCGAGCGTCAATAGGGCAGTATGACGAACAGGGCGGCGAAATCTCGTCGATTCCGATGAAGGTAGCTGTCATAACGCTCCCCAAAAGCTTCAATATGGGCAATTTGAACGTGGGGACGAACTCCGACAGCTCCACCGAGATGGAATGCACTTATATCAAAGTGTGG
>JAISYM010000122.1 GCA_031269875.1 Synergistaceae bacterium | reverse complement strand
GCAAGTATACGTACGTCTTCAATAGTAAAGCGCCTTACGGATACGACGCCCCGTACATTATCGAAGCTGTCGGCGATGGCCTTGAGCCAGTACGCAGCGAGCGGATCACTACGGCCGCGCAGGATACTCCGATCACCGGTGGTTCCAGCGGCGGTTGCGACGCTGGTCTCGGGGTTTTCGGGCTCATCGCGGCCACCGGCGCGGTTGCGCTCCTTCGCAAGAAGGATTAACGAACAATATCCGTAGGGGACGCCGCCACGGCGTCCCGTTGTTCCAGACAGAACAAACAGAGAGGCCCCGCAATATGGGGCCTCTCTGTTTGTGTGGCGGCGTTTCGGGCGCGGGTAGGCGGACGGGCGGGCAATGCGCGTCCCGCAACCGTATCGGCGGCGTTTCTGGCGGCGTCCCATGCGGTATGTGGTATAATTTTTAATCGAAATTGTGTGGGGGAGGCGGGGTTTATGATTGTTGAAACGGGTGGTGTCTCGCTTTTTTATGAGAGGCGGGGGGCCGGTTCGCCGCTCATTTTGTTACACGGCAATGGCGAGGATCACCATATTTTCGATAAAATATCCGAAAAATTAGAGAATGATTTTACGGTCTATGCTGTCGACAGCAGAAATCACGGCGAGAGCGAAAAAACGGCCGATTACTCGTACAACACGATGGCCCTGGATATTTACAGATTTATCGGTGTGTTGAAATTAGGGCGCGTCAATATCGCCGGCTTTAGCGACGGCGCTATCGTAAGTTTAATCCTGGCTATGAATCACAGCGAAACAGTGCGCAAAATGGCGCTGTTGGGAGTGAACTTGAAGCCTGATGACTTTACGGAAACGAGTTATCAGTTTGTGAAGGAGACTTACGAGGAAACTAAAGACCCGTTATTTAAGTTGATGCTGGAAGAACCAAATATCGAGCTGGACGCGGTAAAAAGCGTAAACATTCCCGTCCTCGTGATCGCGGCCGAAAACGACATTTTCAAGCCCGAGACGTTCACTGACCTCGCGAACGCGCTGCCCGACGCTGCGCTTAAAATAATGGCCGGCCATGAACACGAAAGCTATATTACGGGACAGGATTTGCTGTACCCGGACCTTCTCAGTTTTTTTAAGTGACGCCTGATAACATGAATACGATTGAAATTATTATGATATCGCTGCTGGCGCTTACGGCGCTCTTGTCGGCAATCGGCGTCTGGCTCGGTTTTTCCGGCAGGGGTGACGATTTACCGCGTGAGCTCGCAGGACGCTTCATAAAGCTCGATGAGGCCATTTCGAAGATAGACTTGTTGATTCGGGATGAGTTTGGGCGCAATCGCGATGAAAATCAGAGGTCGTTCAAGGAAAACCGCGAAGAATTAAATAATTCGTTTAAAATATTGAGCGATACGCTGACTCATAACGTAACCAGTCTCTCGTCCGCTCAAAAGTGGCAGTTCGAAATATTCTCGAAACAATTGGGCGAACTGATCAAGTCTTTTGAGGAGAAGACGGATAAATTGCAGTATCAATTGGAGAGGTCGTCCAAAGAAAACCGGGACGAGCAGTCCAAGTCGCTGAAATCGTTCGAGGATCAGTTTTCCGCTAATGTTAAGGATTTCAACGAACTCCAGCGTCAGAAGTTCGACGACCTCTTGAGACGGAACGACCAGGACAGGCAGGTCACAGAGGATAAACTGCGTGAGATGCGGGAAACGATTGAAGGAAGACTGAAGGCGCTGCAAGACGGAAACGACAAGAAGCTCGATGACATTCGAAAGGTCGTTGACGAAAAATTACAGGAAACGGTGGAAAAGCGCTTTAACGAGTCGTTTCAGCTCATCAGCACTCAATTGGAACAGGTTCATAAGGGATTGGGCGAGATGCAGACGCTGGCCTCCGGTGTAGGCGACTTGAAGAAGGTGCTGACAAACGTAAAAACGCGCGGCAGCCTTGGAGAGATACAGCTTGGCGCTATCCTGGATCAAATACTGTCGAGGGAACAGTACGAACAGAACGTAACGGTGAGAGAGAACAGCCGCGAACAGGTGGAGTTTGCCATCAGACTGCCGGGCAGAAGCGAGGATAATAAGCCGCTGCTGCTGCCAATAGACTCGAAATTCCCCAACGAGGACTACCAGCGCCTGATCGAGGCTTACGACAACATGGCCGCCGTGAATCCGAAAGACGTCGAGGCTATTTCAAAGCAGTTTGAAAACTCGGTAAAAAAGAACGCAAAGGACATCCGCGACAAATATATCGAGCCGCCGACCACGACGGATTTCGCTATTATGTTCGTGCCGAGCGAGGGTCTTTACGCTGAAATCCTCCGCCGGACAGGGCTTTTCGAGACACTCCAGCGGGATTTCAAAGTGACTGTCGTCGGCCCTGCCAATCTGGTCGCCTTTTTGAACAGCCTGCAAATGGGTTTCAGAACCCTGGCTATCGAAAAGCGATCGAGCGAGGTATGGGAGATACTTGGCGCCGTGAAAACGCAATTTGGCGCGTTCGGCGAAATACTGAGCAAGACAAAGAAGAAGCTTCAGGAAGCGACAAACGCCATAGATAAGGCCGGCGTTCGTTCGCGCGCCATAGAAAAAAAACTGCGCGCCGTACAGGAACTGCCAGCCGACCAAGCCGTCAAAATGTTGGAGGACACCCCGGACGACGACGACGATAACGGCGCGGAGAGCGATTTCGACGCGACGTGAGGCAATATATTCTTTTTCAGATACTACGGCATCAGACGGTTTCCCGTGCAAGCTGACTAATACGGATGCGCCGGAGCATCTATGCCTTGTGACAAAATGCAACAAAACACGGCGTAACAAAACGTAGCTACAAAAGTGCAAACTAATCTTGACATTACCACGCTTTTGTATTATATTCTACACTACCAAAATAAAACATTTTCAAACTTCTTGAATCTCCGATGACGCGGTGATTGAGTTATGTCGATATTATCTGATTAAGATTTCGATATTGATGATAAATCAGCCGTTATTCGTTTGACGTTCTTACTGTGTGAGAAGGGGGTGCTGCCCGCCATGGTCGTGTAGAGTGCTGTCTGTTTTTCTCTCAATGTTGCCGTGTCATTTGTTTTCGCGGTTGTTTCGAAGAATGAGGAAGGATGGTCAAGAATGAGTTTGCAGGAAAAAATGGTAAAAGAGTGTATCGGAGCGGCAGAGGCTGATTTCGGTGTAATCAAGGAAAAAAGAGGCGGGACATTTAAAATAGCGGACGCCAAACCTTACGTCGACGCCGTCAACACCATGAAACCGACTGATGGACAGAGCAAGGAGATATTCGATCTTCACATCGAGTCCGTCAACGCTCATTACGAAGTGCTGAAAGAGATCACGGATACCATTCGCCCGGAGGATGACCCATTTATAGAACACCATCAGACTCCACCTATCCTCGAGATACTGTTTGAATTGGATCCCTCTTTCAAGGAGTCCACGAAGAAATTCATTGACGCGATAGGGAAGAACAAAGCCCTTATCGGGCTGGAGGCGGTTCGCCGCTATGGCGGTATGTACGGACCGACCTGCGTAGTCGACTTCGGTTTTTCAGTCGGTTCCGTTCCGAACCTCGTAAACCGCATCTTGAAGCCGCTCGATATTCCGCAGAAGGACAAAGAGACACTGCTAGCCTCCAAGTCTTGGGGGATGAACACGTCCTATGGTTTGGGCGGAGCGTTCAGAGCCGCTATCGAGTCCGGGAAAACCGCGGGAGAGGCCGAAGATGCCGAGGTAGCGCAGCTCCAGCGCCTGTACGACCAGCCGACGGCCGCCCAGAAGGAACTCATGTCCACCCATAACCTGGGCGGTCACGGGCCTCACACGTCGTTCGACCTGGGCAAATACATGGATGGCTACAGCAAGAAGATGAAGCCGGTCATCGAGGCCGCCTTCAAAGCCGGCGTACACCCCGCCAACATCGTTACCGTGCCCGCGTACTGCGTCGGCGACATTGGTCACCATATCGCCCAGTCCGCGTACAATATGTTCAAGGACGACATGGTATTCGCGATATACGAGGCTGTAACGCAGGTGTTCTCAGCAACATTGAAGAAGGGGCTCGAAATAGGCGCCTTCAAGAGCGGTTGGGACGTAGTAGCCGCCGCGACAGGCGCTCCGGCAGCCGCTGCAGCTTGCGTCCTGGCGCTCGACGCGTTTAACGTGCCGATTCTTGTAGATCTCCTGGTAAAGCGCTTCCACAACTACGCGGCTGTCAACCCGAAGCGCGGAGAGGCCGACGAACTCCACAACGTCGATTTCATGGACATCCTCAAGCGAGGAGAATCCATAATCGACAAGGGCGGCAAGGTCAAGGGAATCGAGATCGACTTCTCGCCGGTTACGACGCATCCGGTCATCGCCAACCCACAGCGCTATACCTATCCCGCTTGCGCGATCACCCAGCGCTTCGCGGCTCTCATGTCCCTGTCGGACTTCCCGTGCTACCTGACGCCGGAGTGCGTCACGGCTACCGCCATGACGAACATGATGGCTCTCAATCCAGGCACGCCAGGCGCTCCGATGAAGGGCTGCAAAGACTGCGCGGTCAGCACGCTCATCAAGCGCTGCGCGCCGTACGCCAAAGGCGCGCTCGGCACCTTCGAGGGCTACTGCCAGTGCAAAGAGACGATATAGCCTGAATTGTGAAGCGTAATACGTAATGCGAGGATCGCCGGCCACGCCATTTCAGCGAGGACGGCGATCCTTCCGAAAGGGGACTTGAAATGCGGAAGATTTTGTTAGGGCTTGACTCCGACCCACAGCCGAGCGTCTTTGATGCCGTAACGGCCCTTGATTCCGTCGATTGCGTCATGCTGCGGCACGGTGGCGTGACCGCGGAAAACGTGACTGGGCTCGTACACGGTTGCATGTTCACGCGATCGCCGAAGGATCTGAGCGGCACGGCGATATTTATCGGAGGCTCCAGCGTCGAGGACGCCGGAAAAATCCTGAAGAAGGTCACAGAAACGTTATGGCCGCCGCTCAATGTCTCCGTGATGTTCGATCCGAACGGATGCAACACCACGTCCGCGGCGGCCGTCTATAATATGGCTTCATGCCGGAACATGGACGGAAAGAAGGTCGTGATACTCTCGGGCACCGGCCCTGTGGGGCAGCGTTCCGCCGGTCTGTTTCTGAATCTTGGGGCGTCCGTAACGATTACGTCGAGAAATATGGACAAGGCGCGCGCCGCGGCGCTGGCTATCGGCGAGCGCTTTGGCAAGACGCCGGAATGTGCTGTCATGCGGGGTGACCAGGATATTCCGCCGATACTTGACGGAACGGTCGCCGTACTCTGCTGCGGCGCGGCCGGGGTAAGGCTCATCTCCGAGAAGTTGTGGAGAGAGCACCCGACGCTCGAGGTTGTGGCTGACCTCAACGCGGTTCCGCCTCTAGGGGCGGAGGGAACCGAAGCTGTATGGCGCGCGCGGGAGGTGGACGGCAAGATCGTCTTTGGCGCTATAGGAATCGGTGGGCTCAAGATGAAGATTCACCATCTCGCGATAGCGAAGCTATTCGAGGAGAAGGGCATTCTTCTGGATACGGAAGGTATCTACGCTCTCGCGCAAGAGGCCGCAAAATAACGAATGAAAGTTCTCGTATTGGGATCGAGCGCTAGGGCGGTCGCCGAATCAGTCGCGAGAGCGGGTCACGAGCCTGTCGCGATTGATTCTTTCGGAGATTGCGATCTCAAGAAAATAGCGGAGTGGCGCAAAAGAGACAAAGCCCGGCCGCTAGGAGAGATCGTGTCCGGGCTCGATGTGGATGGGGCGGTGTTTGCCTCCGGGATCGAAAACCGCCCCGAGACAATTTTAGAGCTTGAGGAGAACGGCGCGCGCGTCCTCTGCTCCTCCCTTGAATCGGTCCGGCGCTGTCGGGATCATGGGGAGCTGGAAAAATTCTGCCAAAAGAGCGGCCTTTCGAGGCCCAGAACGCGTTTCCCTTCGCCGGGAGAGGTTTTTTCCGGTTTTTCGGGCTTTTCCGGCCATTTCGATACGCTTGTCAAGCGAATCAAAAGCGGCGCGGGCATCGGCGTGAGGGAGTGGGTTCCCGGATCTCGGCTGCGCGACGGGGAATATCTCCAGGAGCGCGTCGGCGGGGTTCCGTTTTCTATAGTCTTTTTAGCGGACGGCAAGGACGCGGTATTGTGCGGCGCAAGTAGGCAGCTTGCCGGGGAACCGGCGCTTGGCGCCGGCGGTTTTGCGTGGTGCGGCAATATTATGCCGTTCGAGCGGAAAGAGTCCGAAAGAGACGCCATCGAGGAGGAGCTTCGAAGGGCCGCGCGTGAGATAGCTTCCTATTTCGGACTCCGGGGTGCGGCGGGGGCTGATTTCATGTATGATGGTGGCAGGCTCTGGCTCCTCGAAATCAATCCGCGTATCAGCGCTTCCTTTGAATTGGTCGAACTGCTTTATGGCGTCAATATATTCAGCCTCCATTTGGGAGCAATCGAAGGCCGTCTGCCGCCGGAACGGCGCGGGATACTGAACGGCCCGTTCCGGGGCAAGGGGATCATATACGCCCCCGCGAACCTGACCGCGCCGGACACCGGAGCGTGGTACAATTGCGCAAGACGCGATATACCGCGGCCCGGGTCGCTCCTTCCTGAAGGAGCGCCGATTTGCACCTCTTTAACGCCGCCGCTCGCGAGCGACGCGGACGTTATGGCCTATCTTGCGGGCGAGGCCGAAAAAATATGGAAAGAGTGCGGTCTATGATCTATTGGAATCCTGGAGGGAACACGCTTCGTGAGCGTTGCGCGATTTCCCGCCTTAACAGCGGGGTGATCCGTTGCGGAACATCGGACTTGATGACGGCGGCCCAAGAATAGCTTGGGCCCTTACCGGCGCAGGGCATTTCTTGAGCGAATCCGTCGACATTATAGGCTCGCTTCGCGGCGTTGCCGCCGACGTATTCTTGTCTCGCGCGGCCGTCGAGGTTGTGGCTATGTACGGTTTAACGGGACGCCTCGATGATCTCGCGTCGTCGGTGACGGCGGAAACGGGACACAGCTTCCCCATTACCTCTAAATTCTCGGTGGGCAAGTACGCCGCGCTGGTTATATCGCCCGCCACAAGCAATACGGTCGCCAAATGTCTTTGCGGCATAGCCGACTCACTTATTTCTTGCATGTACGCCCAAGCTGGCAAGAGCCGTGTTCCTATCTGCGTTCTCCCCACTGATATCGCTCCCGAGATGGTTTCGACAGCCCCGAACGGGAACAGTGTCAGGGTTTACCCAAGGCAGATCGATCTCGAACAGACCGCCAAACTTCGCGGGACGGACGGGGTGACGGTTGTTTCGTCGCCGGCGGAGCTGCAATTATGGCTGGAACGGTCGATAAAGCAAGGATTCTTTTCGTAACGGGGCGATTGGCCGCTCCCTCTCTGGAGACGGTAGCCGGCGCGCTCCGCCGTGACGATTCCGGCGCCGGTCCGGCGGAAATATCTGTCCTCTGTCTTCCGATATCCGTGGCGGCGCTAATGACTGCCGAGTGGGCCCTCGGACAAATTCTGAAGGCGCGCGGCATGGACTGCGCCGCTTTGAAGGAGAGGCCGGACCGGATAGTGATGCCCGGCAGAATAACGGGCGACCTGCTCCCTATGGAGGAGGCGCTTGGCGTGCCGGTGACGCGCGGGCCGAATGATCTCTGGGATATCCCGGAGTGGCTTGGGCTCGGCGGCGGCGATACGGGCGGACTTGCGGCGCCGGACAGCCGCGGCGAGTCGTTTCGGATAATAGCGGAGATCACGGAGGCGTGGCGAATGACGCCGGACGCTGTCGTGAGTCTTGCCCTGGATTTTCGGGAGAGCGGAGCGGATATGATCGACCTCGGCGGCAATCCCGAGACGGGGATTCCCGATGTGGAGGAAAAAGTGGCGGCGCTCAAGAGCCGTGGTTTTCTCGTTTCGGTCGACACGTTTCACAGGGAGACCATCTTACGAGCCTCGGATTCAGGGGCAGACCTGATATTGAGCGTCAACGCGTCCAATATGAGCCTGCTGGGCTCCATCGGCGGGAAATGCCGGGTTGTCGTCGTTCCTGATTACGATTGCGACGAATCCCGCTATATCCCATCGTTGGAGGCCAATGTCCGGGAGGCGGAGCGGTTTGGCGCGGACGTAATAGCGGATCCGATACTCCAGCCGCCCCTCTTTGGCCTTGTCCCGTCCCTCTGCAGGTTTTACGAGTATCGCGCGCTGCACCCTGACGCGCCGATGCTGATGGGCGCGGGTAACGCCACGGAGCTGATAGAAGCGGACAGCGCCGGCGTAAACGCCCTTCTGGCGGTCTGCATACAGGAACTCGGAATACAGTATGTGCTGACAACGGAGGTCGCGCGCTGGACTAAGGGCGCGGTGAGGGAGCTTCGCGCGGCGCGGGGCATTATGAAAGCGGCCTCTGGACGGCATTCACTGCCGAAGCGGATTTCGCCTGCCCTTCGCGAGTTGAAAGGGCCCCCGCCACGATACAGCGAGAGGCAGCTGCGTGAGATGCAATCCGCGGTTACAGACTTGAACTGGAGAATATTCGTCACGGAGGACGCGGTTTGCGCCTTCAACAGGGATCGTTTCCTGCGCGGCGATGATATAGCGGAGATTTACGCGGGAATGGAGTTAACCGGCCCCGGTCACTCTTTTTACGCCGGACGAGAGCTCCAAAAGGCCGCTATAGCGCTCCGGCTCGGCAGGAACTACGTCCAGGACGACGAACTGTCATGGGGTGTACTGTCGTGATATTCGAGGCGATTCTTGGCGCCGGGTCTCTATTCGCGCCGATGGGCGTTAAAGCCGATTCTTTTTTTTCCTCGCCCGTAGTGGAGATAATGCCGTTTTTTACGAGCAGGACGGGGCAGGCCCTGCTCGAATATAAGGCGGGAACCCTAAATTTTGCGGACGATGTCATGCTTTTCGCCGTTACCGCCCTCACAGAGCGTTGTCCGCCGTCGCGTGGGACGGTGCTGGATGACGTTCCCTGTTGGTGGGATATCGAGGTACTCTCGTCACGGAGGATGCGAAATGAGGGGCGCTGGAGCGTCAAATGCGGCGTAAGCGGTAAAAATGAACGGCGCGCGTTCGTCCCGTTCAACAGGGCAAGGAACGCCGCGCTCGAGGCCGTGATACTCGCGAGCAGGTTTCGCGTCGGGATCGGCGCGGAGAACGCGGCCCAAAAAATCAGAGAGCTTGAGATAATCGCCAAAAAAACCGGAGGAAAGAGGGAACTGGATGCCTTCAAACTTGTCCGATCGAGTATCGCGTAAATTGGGCCTCGGCGTTTTGTCAGACGATAATTTCACCCGCTCCGCTTCTTTCGAGATAGAAACCGTATCGGCCGCCCGTCTGCACTTCGGTTTTCTCGACGTTTCCGGATCGCTGGGCAGGCGGTTCGGGAGTATTGGGCTGTCCATATCGAGTCCCGGCATACGAGTCCGTGTCCGCTTCGCTGACGAATTATCGATAGAGGGGCATGACGCTGACGCCGTAAACTCCGCCACGAGGTACGCCGCCATGTTTTACGAGCGGGCGGAGGTTCGCGATGTCGCGGACGGTCTCCCGAAAGCCGCTATATTTCTGGATCGGACGATACCGTCTCATTGCGGTTACGGCTCAGGGACTCAGCTTGCGCTGTGCGTCGCGTCGTCCCTCTGCCGCCTGTACGGCTTCTCCTGTTCTCCCGCGGGGGCCGCGCTTTTGACGGGGCGGGGTATGAGATCAGGAATAGGGATAGAGTCGTTCGGAAGGGGTGGATTTATCGTCGACGCGGGCGCCGGCGCAGAAAATTCTCCGCTGACGCTCTTTCGCGCGGATTTTCCGGAGAATTGGAGGGTCATAACCGTCCTTCCCCCCGACGCCGGCAAGGGCTTGAACGGTCGAAACGAGAGCCGCGCCTTCATGGATATGCCGGCGGCGGACCCGTCGTCCGCGAGGGAAATATGCCATATAGTGATGATGATGCTCCTTCCCGCGCTCCTTGAAAAAAAACTCGATATTTTCGGGGAGGCTGTCGGGCGAATCCAAGAGATAACGGGAGAGAGTTTCGCCAGCGTCCAGTCCGGGAGGTTTGCGTCACCGATGGCGGAGGACATATTTCGGAAGATGGGCGGGCTTGGCGCGGTGGGCATGGGACAAAGCTCGTGGGGGCCGCTGATTTACGGCTTTGCCGACGGCGAGGAGCGCGCCAGCGCGGTTGCCTCCGGTTTAAAAAAATATTTTGGAGGGACGGAAATTTTTTTAGGCTTAAAAGACTCGGCAGGCCCGGGCGGCCCGGCCCAAAAGCTCGGCGTAAGCGTCGTCTCAGGGAGGAACAGTGGCGCCGTAACGGAAAAAAGGCCCGTTTAAAAGTACAGTGCGGAGATTTGTCCGGTACCATGAAGGGGAGGTTCTTATCCGTGAAAAAGAAAAATTATCCGAATCTAAACGATCGCGCGTATAAAATTGTTAAAAAAATGATAAAGGTCTCCGAGCATATTGGCGTCACTGTGAGCAGGGCTCAAAACGGCGCCGCGCTGATCGACGCCGGAATAAAAACCCCTGGCAGCCCGGAGGCCGGGCGTTTGTTCGCGGAAGTTTGCCTCGGCGGGACTGCCGAAGTCTCGCTTGGACTCTCAGAGCTTGGAGGCGCATCGCTGCCGTCTGTCACAGTGGTGGTAAGCGATCCCGTTCGCGGCTGTATGGCGTCGCAGTACGCCGGGTGGACGATAAAGACCGAGGGAGAGCGCCCTTATTTCGCGATGGGCTCCGGTCCGGCGCGCGCGCTTTACGGCGCGGAGGAGATATTCAAGACGATCGGGAACACAGAGCGCACAGAGAAGCCTCAAGCGGCTGTTCTGGCGCTTGAGACAAGAACGTATCCGCCGGAGGACGTTCTTCAATATATCGCCGGGCGATGCGGTGTCGAGCCGGAAAAACTTTTCGTGCTGCTCGCGCCGACAGCCTCTATCGCGGGCTGCGTTCAAGTTGCCGCGAGAATTGTTGAGACGGGGCTGCACAAACTGCACGAGCTGGGTTTCGATATCAAGAGCGTTACCGCGGGCTGGGGTACGGCTCCGATAGCGCCGGTGGCGGCAAACGACGGGGTCGCTATCGGCTGGACTAACGACGGGATACTCTACGGGGGCAGGACGTGGTACACGGCAAACTGTGAGGACGAGGAGATAACAAAGATTCTGGACAAACTGCCGGCCGGCGCTTCATCCGATTACGGGACGCCGTTTTTTGACCTGCTGAAGCGCTATGAGTGGGATTTTTATAAAATAGACCCCATGCTCTTCAGCCCCGCCGAGATTTGCATAAACAACGCGAGATCGGGGCGGACATACCGAGCGGGCGCGATAACCCCCTCCATTCTTAAAGGGTGGATTGGAGTCGATGGATTCTGAACGGACTCTCCCGATATCCTATATAGCGGAGATGGCCTGCGCTATGGAGATGCTCTCGCCGAAGCCCGGAAACGTGAGCCCGGGGAGGCCGTTCAAATACCTGAATGAAATGACGTTCATCGCCTCCGCCTCCGCGATAGCTGACGCCTTTGCCGACCCCGGCGTTACGGTGGGGAAATTGGTGGAACGCGCGGTGGAAAGGACGAAAAGGCTGACGGACAGGAACACGAACCTTGGCATAATACTTCTTTTAGCGCCGCTTGTGAGGGCGGCGCGCGATGTAACGGCGAAAAAACTCACAAAACTCGCCGAAACTCCTGGCTCGCGCGGTGAGGGGATCTGCCCCCGCGAACTCAGGGAATCCCTATCGAGCGTGCTGGCCGGGCTTGACGGCGGCGACGCCTCGTTGATATACGCCGCTATAAGGAGCGCGTCCCCGGAGGGGTTGGATCGGAGCGAGAAGTACGACGTTATGGATTTTGACGATGAGGGAGCGCCGCCGATATTGGAGGCCATGCGCTTCGCCTCGCCGAGGGACTCTGTCGCGCGTGAGTACGCCACGGGCTATGAGATCACGTTCGGCCTTACAGCGCCGAAACTTGCCGCGCTCTGGAACGAGGGGCGCGATCTGAGGGCTTCGATCGCTCAGACTTTCCTATACCTGATGAGCGAGATTCCGGATACCCTGATCGCGAGAAAGATGGGGAGGAAGGCGTCGGAGGACGCGGCGATCTCAGCGGGCCTGGCGCTCGATCTCGGCGGGTGTTTTACGGGCGAGGGAAGGCGGGCCGTGCGGCGTTTGCGCCGGATGCTCGAGGACCCTGATAACTTGATGAACCCGGGGACGACGGCTGATCTTCTGGCGGCGGGGTTATTCGTCTTTCTCGCGTCAGAGCTGGAACGGACGCCGTTATCGGCTATACTGGCCCGATGGGACCGTAAAAAAGGATAGATGACGGGGAGGAGGGAAATGACGATGAGAGATGTGCTGGGCAACGATATACAAAAGAGCGCGCCAAAGACGAGACTCTCTCTTTCCAGAGTTGGGGTGACCGGGCTCAAGAGGATTTTGCGCCTGAAAGACTCGTCGGGGCGTGAGACGCTATTTTTCGCGGAGATGAATCTCTACGCTTTCCTCGACGGGAGTCAGTCCGGAGTACACATGTCGCGATTCATAGAGAACATAGAGGACATTGCCTCCGAGATAGCTCGCTCCCCATCGCCGGATTTTGAGACTCTCACGGATATGATGGCGGTCTCCATAGCTAAAACACAGGGCGCGGTCAGGGCGGAGGCGCGCGTCAGGGCTCAATACCCGATGACGAAGCGCACGCCAGCCTCCGCAAAGACCGTCGAGAACCTCTATACGTTTATAGGCGTCTCGGTGAGTGACGGCGCGTCCACGCGCAGAGCCTCGGGTGTGGAGGTTAACGGGTTCACCGTCTGTCCGTGCGCGAAGGAGATGGTCGCGGAGCGCGCGAAGGCGGCTCTCTGTGACGCGGGTTACAGCGAAACGCAGGCAGGCGAGATACTCTCGCTGATTCCGCTCGCGTCCCACAATCAGCGCGGAGAGGGAACGCTGCTCATCGGCGCTCAAAATCGCGTAAGGGTGGAAAAACTTGTGGATATCGTGGAAGACGCCATGAGTTCAGGCATTTACGGCCTAATGAAGCGTCCCGACGAGTTGAACGTCGTCTGGAACGGTCACATGAAACCACGTTTCGTCGAGGACGTAGTGCGCGAGATGATAAACGGCGTAGCTCTCCGCATACCGGACCTGGGTGACGATACGTTCATTATGGCGAGGCAGGAAAATTTCGAGAGCATTCACGTTCACAACGCCTCCGCCGAGCGCTGCGGTCTTTTAGGGGAGATGAGGCGTGAACTCCGCGGCGAACTCCCCGCGTCGCCCACTCCGATGTCGCTGGATTCCTGGCTGTATATGCCTTAGCGGGCGGCGGGAAATAATTTTCATCGCGCGGGCGGGTTTGTTCTCGCTGACGCGCCGCAAGAATGTGCGGTTCTTTATGTTTGCGATGAGGCTGTTTCTGTCCGCGCTAAGACCTGCATTGGGTCTAAATTGGTGAAAATTGAAAAATCATCGCGACTATTGCGATATCTTATGGATATTTTGGGGCAATTGAGTTATCATTACCTGGAGCAAATCATAAACGCAAAGGGATAAAAAATTTACGCGGATTGAGCAGGCAAAGCGGACAAGAGAGATAAAACCCTGATTGTCCGTAAAGGCGGGAGTAATGGGATGACGGTTGACAGCGGCGTTATCGAAATGATTTCAGCGGAGGTGATCAAGCTCCTGAATGCTGGGCGGACGTTGCCTGGGATTCCGGTCGGCGTCTCGAACAGGCACATCCACTTGAGCCAGGGCGACCTCGAAGCGCTCTTTGGCAAGGGCTATGAGCTGGCGGCCGCCAAAGCGCTGGGACAGCCCGGACAGTACGCGACGAAGGAGACGCTCTGTATCGCTGGTCCGAAGGGTTCCATCTCCGGTGTCAGGGTTTTGGGGCCGGTTCGGCGCGAGAGCCAGGTCGAGATCAGCAGGACGGACGCGTATCAGCTTGGCGTAAACCCGCCCGTCCGTCTCTCCGGCGATCTCGCGGGGAGCGCGTCGCTTGCCGTGATCGGGCCCGCTGGGATGCTCGTCATGGACAGCAAGGTCATCATAGCGCAGCGGCACATTCACATGAAGCCGGAAGAGGCGGGCCTCTTTGGGGTGGCCGACGGGGACCTGGTAAACGTGACATGTGACAGTGAGAGGAAGTGCGTCTTTTACAGCACTCTCATCCGCGCCACATCCACGTCCGCGCTTGAGTTCCACATAGACACGGACGAGGCCAACGCCGCCGGAATTAAAAACGGCATGTCGGCAAAAATCGAAGGCAGGAGCTGAAAAATATGAGCGAGAATATCCTGGAGCGGATAAAGGGCGATTTGCTGGAACAGATAATGAACTGCATAATGCCTCTTTTAGACAAGCAAACCACGGTGATTTTTACCGGAGGCAAGGCTGACGCCGAGGGACTTCTCAAAATTATAGACGGGCTTTTGACGACGAAGGCTAAAATCGTCCTCTCCGAGGGATTCGAGGGCATTGCCCCGCAGGGATTTAAAGCGTCTCTTGCGGATAGGCTGCTTACTGATTACTCCGCCATGCAGAAGCATATATCCGCTTCAAAATTGGTCGTCGTTCCCATCCTGACGAGAAACACGCTCGCCAAAGCCGCCGTTGGGATTCAGGACAACTTGGCGACCTGCGGCATCGCGGGGGCTCTGATGAGAGCCATACCGGTCATAGCGGTCAAGGATAACTGCGATCCGAATGGCAGTCATTTTAAAGAGCGTGGCCTGGACAAGAACCCAGCCTATAATGAGATGCTCGAGGGGCACGAGCGGACGCTTGTCTCCTTCGGCGTGAAGCTGGTCGAGTCCGGGGAGTTCACGCAGGCTCTTGAAACAGGGCTTTACGGGGATATCTACAGGGCGGTATCCGTCTTGTCTCCGTCCGAATCCGCGCCAAAACAGGATAGTATCGAACCTGCGGCGGCGGTCGCCGCAAACGTGACAGCACAGCCCGCACAGCCGGCGCAAAATGCTTCGATTGGCCGTGCAGTCAGACTGACGGATTCTTTCATTACATGTGAGGATCTGATGAGCCTCCCCTCCGGCGCGTCGGTCGAGGTTGGCCGGAACGCCGTTCTGACACCGTTGGCAAAGGAGTACATAGAGCGCCGCGGCATTACGGTGATATTCTCCTAAAATCGCAGGGGCGCGCGCTGCGCGCCTGATATATTCGCACCCAATGCCGCAGATTCAACCTTGACAAAACATTTGAATTCGAGAATACTTTATGCAAGCCCCATTCAAAACGCCTATCGTCAAAGGTGACGAGCGGCGAAACCCCTAAAACACATATACTGAGGAGGTCTGTATAATGAAGATCAGAAAGTCCCGCGTTTTGTTTTTTACCCTGTGTTTATCTCTCACAGCGTTTTTCCTGGCCACGACCGCGGCTTTTGCCGCCAATCCGAGGATAGGCATCCTCATCTACAAATACGACGACACGTACATCTCGACGGTCCGCAACGCTCTGAACAAGGCGCTGGAAGGTAAAGCGGAAATAATGATGCAGGACGGCAAGGGAGATCAGGCTACGCAGAACGATCAGCTCGACGTATTGATCGAAAGAAAGGTCGACGGACTCATCGTCAACATGGTCGACGCGCAGGCGGCGGCCGGTGTCGTGAACAAAATCAAGGCGGCCGGGATCCCGGTGGTATTCTTCAACCGCGAGCCCGATCTTGGCGTGCTCAAAACATACAATAAAGCCGTGTTCGTCGGCACAAACGCGGCCGACGCCGGAAAGATGCAGGGCGATATCATCAAGCAGCTCTGGACGGCCAACCCGGCGTTCGACCTCAACAAGGACGGCAAATTTCAGTACGTCATGTTCAAAGGTGAGCCCGACAATCCCGAAGCGATAGCCCGAACAGAGTTCAGCGTATCTCAGGCTGTGGCGAACGGCGTCAAGATGGATCAGATAGGCCAGACATTCGTCTGCAACTGGGACACGGCGCTCGCTCAGCAGGCGATGGAATCCGCCCTTGCGGCAAACGAGGGCAAGATCGAGCTCGTGATCGCGAACAATGACTCGATGGCGATGGGGGCCATAGCAGCCCTTTCGAACATCGGCTACAACGTGGAGGGCGGAAGCAAACTGATACCTGTAATCGGCGTCGACGCGACCGACCAGGCGGTCGACGCGATCAACAAGGGCATTATGAGCGGTACGGTAAAGCAGGACGGAGAGGCTATGGGGAACGCGGTAGCCGGGATAATGCTCAACATGATTTCTGGCAAGGCGCCGCTCAATGGAACGAGCTACAAGTATGACGACAGCAGCATAGCGGTTCGCATCCCCTATGCGCCGTTCTTAGGGAAGTAAGTCCGCGCGCGGAGCCGGCGGCTCGTTACGCGAATCGCACCGCTCATACGGAACTGTCCTGAGCTGATTCGCCCGTTCGCCGACTCCGTGCATCTTATTCGCGAATAGATATAAATCATTAATTAAGCTTAATTAGTTATTTACTTTATCATGGGGACGTGAGTGATGAGCGAAACGACTTGTCTCCTCGAAATGAAGGGCATCGACAAATCCTTTCCAGGGGTCAAAGCGCTGGATCAGGCGAATTTGCGCCTCGACGCCGGAACCGTCCACGCGCTAATGGGAGAAAACGGCGCCGGGAAATCCACCCTGATGAAATGTCTCTTTGGCATATACAGGGCTGACGCCGGGGAAATCCTCGTGAACGGCGAACAGGTTCATTTCAGCGGGCCGAGGGAGGCTATGGAGGGCGGTATCTCCATGGTGCATCAGGAATTGAACCAGGTGCTGAAGCGCAGCGTCATGGAAAATATATGGCTGGGCCGCTTCCCCAAGCGTTTCGGCTTCGTCAGCCACAAGATCATGTTCGACCGCACAAAGGCTATATTCGACGAACTCGGAATAAACATAAACCCGCGGACGCTCGTGGGCAAACTCAGCGTGTCGCGGCGGCAGATGGTTGAAATCGCCAAGGCGGTTTCCTACAACGCCAAAATCCTCGTGCTAGACGAGCCTACCAGCTCTCTCACGAACGAAGAAGTGGAGCATCTCTTCAGGATAATCGACAAACTGCGCGCTGATGGGGTGGGGATTATCTACATATCCCACAGGATGGAAGAGATACTGAAAATTTCCGACAAAGTGACGATAATGAGGGACGGCAGATGGATCGGAACGGAATCCGCGTCGAACCTCACTGTTGATAAAATAATCAAAATGATGGTTGGGCGCGATCTGACGCAGCGTTTCCCGCCCAAAGCGAACATCCCGGGAGAAGAACTGCTGGTTGTGGAAAATCTATCCGGAATGTATGCCCCGACGTGCCGGGACGTGAGCTTTACATTGAGGCGGGGGGAGATTCTGGGCGTAGCCGGGCTTGTAGGCAGCAGGCGCACCGAGTTGCTGGAGACGATCTTCGGGATAGCCCATCATTCCGACGGAACTATTACCAAGGGCGGCGTGCGGATAAACAATAAAAACTCGTCGGACGCCATAAAAAACAGGTTTGCGATGCTGACGGAGGAACGCCGCTCCACCGGCATATTCGGCGGGTTGGATATTACATTCAACTCGGTCATCGCGAACTTGAAGAGCTACAAACGCCACTGGCTGCTGTCCGGCCGGAGGATGTACGGTGACACGCAATGGGTCATCGACAGTTTGAAAGTGAAAACCCCGGCGCAGAAGACGTACATACGCAACCTTTCGGGAGGCAACCAACAGAAGGTGATAATCGGGCGATGGCTTCTGACGAAGCCGGACGTCCTGCTTCTGGACGAGCCGACGCGCGGAATTGACGTAGGCGCGAAGGCGGAGATATATCAGCTTATCGTCAACCTCGCCGCGGAAGGGAAGGGCATCATCGTCGTGTCGTCCGAAATGCCGGAGCTCTTGGGTATCTCTGACAGGATAATGGTGATGTCGGGAGGGCGGCTTGCCGGCATTATCGACACAGCCGGCGCGACACAAGAAGAGATAATGCGTTTGGCGGCGAAATACGTCTGATTTTGGGAGGATCACCATGAACGATCTGACTGGCAACGCTAAATTGAAGGAGTGGCTCCTCAACTATTCGCTCTATCTGATACTCGGTTTTTTGATAGTCGCTGTCGTAGTGTACGAACCGACCTTCCTCTCCACGCGAAACTTGAGCAACATCCTGGCCCAGGCGTCGACAAGAGGCATACTCGCCCTCGGTGTGGCCGGGATGATTGTTTACACCGGCACCGACCTCTCCGCGGGACGCATACTCGGATGCTGCGCAGCCGTGTCGGCCTCCCTGCTTCAAAGCGTGACCTACGCTTCGAGGATGTACCCGAACATCACGGAGCCAATACCCATGCTCATTCCGCTCATCCTTTCGATAATCGTGGCAATTTGCTTCTGTTGCCTGAACGCGTTCGGTATTGCCGTGCTGAAGATGCACGCTTTCATCATATCGCTCGGCACGCAGCTCATAGCTTACGGGACGCTCTGTCTCTATATAGACAGTCAGGCCAACGGTGCTCAGCCGCTCGCCAGCCTCGACGCGAGATACATAAATGTCGTCAACGGGTCGTTAGACATAGGGTTCATGCATCTCCCATACCTCGTCATCTATCTCGTAATCTGTGCCTCGGTCATGTGGGTCGTATGGAACAAGACCACGCTCGGCAAAAATATGTTCGCCATTGGCGGCAATCCAGAGGCGGCGGCCGTCTCTGGGGTCAACGTGACGCGCAATATCTTCGGGGTATATATAGTGGCCGGCATCCTTTACGGGATAGCTTCGTTTCTGGAAGCGGGCAGGGTACAGAGCGTTACGACCGCAACAGGGCTCAACTACGATCTGGACGCCATAAGCGGCTGCGTGATAGGCGGCGTCTCCTTTACGGGTGGGGTGGGGACGATCCCTGGCGTCCTGATAGGGGTCATAATTCTCCAGGTAATCAACTACAGCCTGTATTTCCTTGGTGTCAACGCTTATTTTCAGTACATCATCAAAGGATTGATAATAATTCTCGCGGTCGCCATCGACGTCCGCAAGTACATAACGAGGAAATAGCATGAGCGACGACCTGTTCGAAGGACGTCTCGCGGACTTGGAAGCAAGGGAGCGAGAGCTTGAAAAGCGTGAAAAAACGGCGCGGACTTTATTCCCGCACTGTGGCATATATGAACGCATCAACATTTCCGCTAAGACGCTCGACGTAATTATCGCGGTTCTCTCTCTTTCTATTGTGATACTGATAATAATAGGAGCCCTTAAAAGGCCGTAGAGAGTAAAAAAATTTTTTGTAGACACTTGACTCCAAATTAGCTTGACTGTAGTATATATAGGTGGACGTTTGGGCCGAGGACCCCTATAAGGTGCTTCAGCTTAACGAGTGTTTCCTTGTCGGGGCGTAGCGCAGTCTGGTTAGCGCACCTGCTTTGGGAGCAGGGGGTCGAAGGTTCGAATCCTTTCGCCCCGACCAATGCATAGAATGCGCATAGGCGGGAATAGCTCAGCTGGCTAGAGCGATGGCCTTCCAAGCCGTAGGTCGCGGGTTCGAATCCCGTTTCCCGCTCCAACATTCAAAGATAACGCAAGACAAAAAGCGACGCGAGGCTAGACACAACCGGCTTCGCGTCATTTTTATGTTGACAAGAAATGACACCCAAAGACATAATATGACGAGATAAATGGCCCACAATACGGCCCAAAGATTTTAAGGAGGTGGCCCACAAATGAATTTGTCCGAGACTAGGATCAGGGCGGCACGAGCACAAGAGAAGAGATACGAGATGCAAGACGGCGACGGACTCATCTTGGAGGTCATGGCGAGCGGGAAAAAATATTGGCGGTACCGATACACGCAAGACAGGCGCAGAATGCGGGCAACAATTGGGGAATACCCGCACATAGGGCTGAGAGAAGCCCGCATGACGCGAGATGAAATGCACGGGCGCATAAAAGACGGTTTACCGGCAACCGGGGTAGTTAAACAAGAGAATGGATCAACATTTAGAACATTGGCCGAACAATGGCATGAAGCGCATAAACAAACTCTAAAAAACCAACGGGACGCACACAGGATATGGTCTGCGCTTGAATCACATGCATTGCCTTTTATTGGCAAGAAAGAAATAAAGACGGTCACCGCGAGTGACATTCTTGAAATATTAAATCGATTGGCGAGCGCCGAAAAGTTTGAAATGGTATCGCGCGTAAGGATCATATGCTCTCAAATCTTCCGCTATGCCATAGCGACATCACGTCTGGAGCATGATCCCACATATGCAGTCAGAGGCGCTATTGTCACCCCTAAGCCTGGCCACTTTGCAAGCCTAACGCGGCCCACAGATGTGGGCCATCTCCTCCGTTCTATCGACGCATACCCGCACCCCATCGTACGTTACGCGATGCAGTTCTCCGCGCTCGTGTTCCTGCGGCCCGGTGAAGTGCGGCACTTGGAGTGGGCTGAGATAGAGGGCGGCGAGATTCGAATACCAGAGAAAAAGATGAAGATGGATCGGCCGCACATAGTACCTCTCGCGACGCAGACAATCGAACTGTTGCAAAAAACGCAACAGTTGACCGGACACGGCAAATACGTATTCCCCTCGAACCGCGCCCCGAAAGGCGATCGCCCAATGAGCGAGAACACCGTTCTTGTCGCGCTTCGCTCGATGGGATACACGAACGAGCAGATGACCGCGCACGGGTTCAGGCACATGGCCAGCACCCTCCTCAACGAGAACGGCTTCAACCGGGACTGGATAGAGCGTCAATTAGCGCACGTAGAAGGGAACAGCGTCCGGGCCGCGTACAACTACGCTGAATACCTGCCCGAACGCCGTAAGATGATGCAGTGGTTCGCGGATTACCTGGACGAGCTGCGAGGAAATTTGAAAGGATAAAGCCGTGCGGGGCGTCAGGGAGCGCCCCGCGTAAGTTGTGGTTTGGGTGGGCCTACATAGAATCACCCCCTCCTAGCTGGCTGCCGCGCACGCAGTCAACTATCGTCTAAATCCCATTGGCGGTCATTTATCAGGTATTCGTTGATTTGTTTTGATATGTCATTGAGTTTTTCGGTGTGGTTGCCTGTGGTGAGGTGTTCGATTATGCCCAGCATACTTAGGAGCATTATCCGCTCAAAGCCCTGGTGCTTGTCGAGCTTCTTCCCCGCCCTGTTTATCGAGTGGTAGTCGCGGTCAAGCTTGTCGTCGACATCATCCTTCCATTTCCCGAACGCCTCCCATCGATCGCCGTTGTCGACGGTAAAATTCGCGTCTATGTGCTTCTTCCACTCCTCGAATTCGCGCCAGCGCTTCTCGTTCGGCTCATTCGCCCTCTGGCGGAGCGTCCCAAATCCAACGGCCAC
>JAISYM010000086.1 GCA_031269875.1 Synergistaceae bacterium | reverse complement strand
CACGGCAAGGGGGGTGTGCAAAAAGGTTTACTTATTTGCACACCCCAATAAAACGAACAATTTCGACTTGGCTCTTGATTTTTGTATTTTACATTATTAGATGAAGACGCGCAAGTTCGCGCCGGAAGAGTTAAAATCCGATTGAAGAGCCTATGGCGAAGGCGAAAGGTGATGAACGATGGCAGCCGTTCAAAACTATAAGGTGTTTTTCGTGGACGACGAGGCCGCTATGCGCGCGGGGCTCCGGGACAGCATCAATTGGGAGGGTTCGGACTTCACTTTGGCGGGCGAGGCGTCGGACGGCGAGCTGGCGCTCTCCTTGATATCCGAAACCCTGCCCGACATCCTGATAACGGACGTCAAGATGCCCTTTATGGACGGCCTGGAGCTTTCGCGGCGCGTCGCCCGCACGATGCCGTGGGTAAAGATTATCATACTCAGCGGGCACGACGAGTTTGAATACGCCCGGCAGGCCATCAGAATCGGCGTGAGCGAGTATCTGCTGAAACCCGTGACCTCCGAGACGCTGTTCCGGGCCCTGGAATCGGCCGCCAGGGAGATCGAGGCCGAAAGGGAGCGGCGGCGAGCAATCGAGGGCCTGAGAAAAGAGGTGTCCGACGCCCGGAGGTTTCAGACGGAGCGGACCCTGTCCAGCCTCGTCTACGGTTTGTTTGGGGCCAGATCCGCGTCCTCTAAAATTCCGCCCGGTGCGGAGAGCCTCGGTACGTTTGCCGCGTCGGCCCATTTCCTGACGGCGCTGATAGAGATAAGTTTGGAAACGGGCCCGGAGACAGGCCCGCCGGACGGCCTGGAAACCGTCGCCGGGGCGAGAGAATCTCTGTTCGAGATTCTCTCGTCCAACGAAAACATCAAACCGTTTTCGGAGGGAGCGGAGCGCGTAGTCTGCCTGTTCGCCGCCGCCGACGACGATTTGCTCGAAGAGGACGCCTACGCCACCGCGCAGGCCGTGAAATATGAAATCGAGCGCCGCCACGCCTGTTCCGTCTCCATAGCCATAGGCTCTCCCGTGGAGCGGCTGTCGGACCTTCCCAAGTCCTTCAGCCACGCCAGGCGCGCGATGCGCCGCATGGAGCGCCTGGGACGGCGCATGATCCTGGGCTTCAAGGACATCGACCCGGACAACCCGCACGAATCGCAGGAAGAAGGGAAAAATGAAGAGGAAAAAAATGAGGACGGGAAAAAATCGCCGGCCCGCGGCATAAAATCCTCCCGGTACTGCGGCGTCATCGAAAAATCCACTGAGTATATCCGGGAGCACTTCGCGGAGGGGAACGTCTCCCTCAACACTGTCGCGGAGTTCGTGGGCCTGTCCCCGAACCATTTCAGCACGGTGTTCAGCCAAGAAACCGGCGAGACCTTCATCGAGTGCCTCACGAGGGCGCGTCTGAGGAAAGCGGGAGAGCTTCTGAAGACGACCTCTATCCGCTCCTCGGAAATCGCCTACAGGGTGGGCTACAACGACCCGCATTACTTCAGTTACGTTTTCAAGAAAAACATCGGCCTGTCCCCATCGGAGTACAGAAACAAAAAATGACGTTTTCATCTCATCGGAAGGAAGCTGGAACTTGACGACGCGAATTGTTGCTGTATCATTCAGCTTGAGTAGATTGTCGCTAGCTGTGGTCTCGTCTGCCGGAGGGCGTCGCTTGCTTTTGCGTGAGAGAGCGGTACTTGCACTCCGTCGAGTTCCTCCTCTGGACATATCTCCTCTGGACATATCGAAAGGTGTTGTCTATTTCGTAAAAACTGTTAAAATACAGATAAAATTCTACATGGAGGTGTCTGCCGTGACAAAATTTGAACTTGTAGATGAAGTCGCCGCAAAGCTGTTCTCGCCCCAAAAAAGTATTGCTCCAATCATCGAGGAAATTTTCAACGTTATTGGAAACTCTCTTGTAAAGGGAGAGAAGTGTACGTTTGTCGGTTTCGGCGTCTTTGAGGTGAAGGACCGCCCCGCGCGCGAGGGCCGCAATCCCCAGGATCCCTCGAAAATCGTAAAGGTCCCCGCGAAAAGAGTTCCCGTGTTCCGCCCCGGTAAAAGATTGAAAGAAAAAGTGCTGGAAGTGGAGAAAAAATAAGAACTGTCGTCAAATCTGGATGCGCCGCAAGTGAGATCAGACGGCTTCAAACGAAGCTGTTTTGTGTGTTGTTGTGTCCTGCGTCCATAATTTTGTGAGGTGTTGAAAATGCCGTCAAGACGAGCGACAAAGAAGCAAGCGACAACGGAACCTTTCTTCGAGATACCGATTAACAGCGATTTTCCCTCCAGATTGCAAAATATCCTGGAACAGACGGGGCTTTCCTCTTACGATATTCTGCAAAAATGGATTCTCCAGGAAGAATCTTTGATCGGGTTTTTTAAGCGCAGTAAAGAGGACTTCTCCCGGCAGGCGGAAGCGCGGCAAGGGACTCCCCGGAAGCAGGCTTCCAGCGTCGGGAGACAGAAAAAGACTTTGAATACGGGTCCGCGCTACAGCTCAAGCGACCGGGAAACGCTTGTCGCGAAGGCGGCAAGGTTCAAAGAAGACGGCATGACGCTGAAAAAGATAGCCGAGACCTTTAACGAAGAACAAATGCCCACCGCCAGGGGTAAAGGGAAATGGTATCCAAGCTCGATTGTCAGGCTTCTGAAGTATAAGGAAAAACGGACAGAGCGCGAATGAAGATTTCACGCTTGAAATAGCTGATGTAACTGCGCTGACTTTAGAGCTTTTATTTCGATATAAAAGGACTGACCAGCCGAGTCGAATAGGATTTTTTGCGCTTACCGGAGGTTTGCGAAAGAATCCGTTTCGAGTCGGTTTTATGTGTATCTTCGATAAAGGATTTTTCCGAATTATAAAAGCGAGGAAGGCGTATCGGTACGGCGTCGTATAAACTGTTATAATTCTTTGCGTTAGTACTATTGTACAGAACTTGCTTTGCATAATGATCTTCGGGGTCTTCCGGCTTTGATTCAAAGATTTCAGGAGCAAAGATTTCAGGAGGGAAAGGACGTGCGGGAATGAGGTTAGACGGCGATGAAGTGCGCGCTATCGCGGCGGAGGCCCGGTTGTCGCTGACGGACGAGGAATTGGCGAAAGCAGTACGCTACATCAACAACTTTCTGGATATGGTAGATCGATTCAAAGAACTGGACCTGAAAAACGTGGAACCCTTTTGTTTCGCGGAGACCACCGAGTGCCCTCTGCGCGAGGACGCCTTTGCGGCGTTCTCTCGAATCCCGGAAATTCTGCTCGGTCGCACGGAAGGCGTGGGCTCCTTCTTCAAGGTTCCGCGTATCGTGGATAACGAATGATTTGCCGCGTTCGCATGAGCGTGTGATTTGAAAGCGTATCGTGGAGGAAGAGACGATGAAACTCTATGAATTGAGCGCGCGCGCGATAGCCTCGGGCGTGCGCGAGAAGAAATTTTCCGCGGCGGAGGTCTTCGACGAATGCCTGAGCCGGGCCGTCTCCTGCGACGGCAAGCTGGCCGCCCTGGTCACGACGACGGTCGAGGCCGGCCGCGCGGCGGCCGCGCGGGTTGACGAGCGTGTGGCGCGCGGCGAGGACCCGGGGCCGCTGGCGGGGGTCCCCGTGGTCGTGAAGGACAACATGTGCACGCACGGCATCCGAACCACGGCGGGCAGCCGCGTTCTGGGCGACTGGGCCCCGCCCTACAGCGCCACGGTGTGGGAACTGCTCTCCACCGCCGGCGCCGCGCTTTTGGGCAAGTCCAACATGGACGAGTTCGCGATGGGCAACACCACCAGCACGTCGGCCTTCGGCCCCACGGCGAACCCCTGGGACCTCGCCCGCGTGCCTGGCGGCAGTTCCGGCGGCAGCGCGGCCGCCGCGGCCGCGGGATACGTTCCCATAGCGCTCGGCAGCGACACCGGGGGCTCCATCCGGCAGCCCGCCTCGTACTGCGGCATTTACGGCCTGAAACCCACCTACGGGCTGGTCAGCCGTTACGGTCTCATCGCCTACGGCTCCTCGCTCGACCAGATCGGCCCCTTCGCGCGCAGCGTCGAGGATGTCGCGCTGGCGATGACGGTCCTGGCCCATCACGACCCGAAAGACTCTACGAGCGTCCCCGGCAGGCGCATCGACTTCACCTGCCGCGAGAGCGCCGGGGAGATATTGAATAAGAAGCGCGTCGCTCTGGTCCGGGAGTTCCGCAATTTCACCCTCGACGCGCCCATAGCGGACGCGATGAAACGCGCGGCCCGTCTCTTCGAGGAGGCCGGGGCGGAGGTTGTCGAGGTCTCCCTGCCGACGGTCGCCCGTTACGCCGTGGCTTGCTACTACGCTATCGCGGCGTCGGAGGCCCACACGAACCTCGCGCGCTACGACGGCGTGCGTTACGGACGCGCCGCGCCCGAGGCCGCCGGTTTGAGGGAGATGTACGAGACGGTGCGTTCCGAGGGGTTCGGCGTCGAGGTGAAGTCGCGGATCATCGCGGGAACCTGCCTGACGGAGCCCGTCCGCAGCGAGGAATACTACGTCGCGGCGACGC
>JAISYM010000035.1 GCA_031269875.1 Synergistaceae bacterium | reverse complement strand
AATCCTCTCGCGCAAATCGTCCGGGACAATGAGGTCTCCCAATTTTTGACGAGGCGTAAGCATCAACAACATTTGATTTATGCTACCCAGTTGAAGTATTTTCGATTTTGAAGTTCTTGCCTTTTCCAGTGCGGACTTTAATTCGCGAGCCAAAGCCGTGTGTCCAATTTTGGCCTCGTATGCGGCAATTTGCAAAACAACAGTCTTAAATTTTTCGTCGTCTTGCTCTGAGTAGGCTCTTATAAGACTTTTGATCTGCTCTGCCGTAGCCATATTGAATACCTCCCTCTGGCACCTGTACTCGCCATTATACATGGAAAGGAGCTACGAAACCTACTCTTCTTTAATCGATATCGGCGCTGGGGCAAATTTTCTTAACGTTGGCTCGCCAGAAAATTGGAGAAGAATTCCTTGAGGAAAAGTAGGTACAGCGCTTCCATAATCTGACGTTATCGTGTCATGACATTTGAATAGCATACGAGATACGGATCAATAGCGACAAGGAAAGGCGTATAACCGCAATGCCAGCATAAATGACACTCCTGTAAAATAAAGAAGCAGCCCGGCAAATCCACCAACTACAACCGGGCTGCTCCGCATCACAGCCGGCTATGGGACGACTAGCCTCGACCACATAGCGGCTGATCAACGCAACTTTAAGATATGTGCTTCTACAGGTCGATACCACCTCCCAAGCGCCTTGCAAATCCGACGATTACGGGACAATTCCCGTTCTTGTGTTCCTTATTTATCAAAACCTTCCTTTATCAGATCATCAATCATACTGGCAGCGGCTTCGAACTCCGATATCAGCGCCAAGCCGGCGACTGCCGAAAGCGTTTCTTTTGTTTTTGAGCCGATTGGCATTGCTTCAAGCTCATCTAAGAGGGCGTCCGCTTCGCCGATGTCTTCGGCCTCCAGCGCCGCTTTAAGTTTTGACAGCGTTTCCCGGTCTGCGGGACAGGGTTCTCCCGCCTTCACCCAGTTTTGAGCGTTATGGGCATATTCCGCGAGCGCGGGTTTTATCAGGTCAACAAGCCCGGATAGGTTTTCGCGAAACGCGGCGAGATTTTCCCCGATAAAATCCGCGTCTCCGTTTTTTCCCGCCTCCTCCAGTTCCGCCGCCATGCGCGAAACCTCGTCCGCGCCTATGGAGGCTGATGCGCTTTTCAAGGCGTGAACCTGCGTGATGAAATTTTTCATGTCACGCTCCGCTTGCTCGGCATTCAGAAATTCCATTCTTGCCTCGGCGTCGCGGCAATATAGTTTGAGGACTTCCCGATACATGGCTTCCGTCCCTCCTGCCGCCGCCACGCCGCGCGCGGCGTCAATGCCGGAGATTTTCAGTCCATCCGGGCCGCCGGGGGCACGCGCCTCGGATGAGCCGCCGCCCGCCTTTATCCGTTTTTCTTTTGGGAGCCACTTTACGATAATATCGTCCAGCTTGGATACATCTATGGGCTTGGCGAGAAAATCGCTGAAACCCTTGGACAGGAACATTTCCTTCATTCCCGATACGGCGTTCGCCGTGAGCGCGACGATGGGAACCGCCTCCCGCCCGGCCTCCCACTCCCGTATCAGCGCCGTGGCTTCCACGCCGTCCATAGGGGACATCATGTGATCCATGAACACGATATCGTAAGCGTTCCGTTTTACCATCTCTACGGCCTCAGCGCCGCTCAAACTGGTATCCACGCGCGCCTTATACGGCGAGATGAGCCCTTCCGCCACTTTCAGGTTTGTCGCTATGTCATCGACCACCAAAAAACGCGCCGCTGGGGCCGTGAACCGGGTTCCGCTGAATTCGCCGCTCTCGCCGTAGTTTCGGCGGTCCGGCGCGCCGTTCAAGACGTCGGCGATCGACAGGGTTTGCACCGGCAGGGACACAAAGCGAACACCTGGGACGTAAGCCTCAGTTCCCCATTCGATCATCAGCGCCAGGGGCGGCTGCTTTTTGGCGGGCAGTTCCTCCCTCAGCCGTTCCATCACCGGTTTGATCCGGTCATAGAGGCCGTAACCGGAAAATACAAAATACCATTCCTCCTCGCGCAGGGCTTGGGCAAAGTCCTCGATGGCCGTCACAAGCCGGAAGGGGACACCCATATTTTCCAAAGACCACGCCACTGATTTCGCGTATACAAGCCGCCCCTCGTAGATCAATGTTTTCTTTTCACCAGAGTTATCTACCGCGGCAAATGGCGTATCCTGCGCGATTTCCTGAATGATGACCGCGGTAAAGACGCTTCCCCTGCCATACTCGCTCTCCACGGAAATGCCGCCGCCCATAGCCTCGCAGAGCCGCTTGGTTATCGCCAGCCCCAGGCCCGTCCCTTCGATGCCGCAGTTCCGTTTTGTGTCCACCTGGACAAATTCGCCAAAGAGCTTTCGCTGATCTTCGTCTTTTATCCCGACCCCCGAATCCTTCACGTCTATGCGCAGCGTCACCCTGTTCCCTTCCCTTGCGCTTTGGGTGATGGATACGCTGATAAAGCCCTTCTCCGTGTACTTCACAGCGTTGCCCAGCATGTTGAGGAGTATCTGCCGGAGGCGTACTTCGTCGCCCGTGAGCATATTGGGGATGAAGGCGTCGATGTTGGTATAAAAGCGGATGGGCTTTTCCACCAGACGGGTACGGATGATATTCACCACGTCATTCAGCAGAGATGAAAGGTAATAGGTGACCGGTATGAGTTCGAGGCGGGCCGCCTCGATTTTTGAGAAATCAAGCAGGTCGTTGATTATCGAAAGGAGGTTTGCCGACGCCTGCTTTATATCCATCGCGTATCTCTTGGATTCATCGCCAAGCTCCCTTCTCAGGAGCAGTTCGGACATGCCGCTGATGGCGTTCATTGGTGTGCGGATTTCGTGAGACATGCTGGCAAGGAAGTTATTCTTGGTTCTGTTTGCCTCCTCCGCCCTCTCTTTGAGTTCCATAAGCCGCTGATTCTGAGCTTCTATCATTCGGTCTTTTGTCTCGCGTGTCTTTTCGATGATGAAGGGTATGAAAAGCACCATGACGTAGGCAGCCGCGATGCGCGCCGCTATTTCCGGCTGATAACTGAAATGGGAGGCGCCGGGGATAAAAACTTCAACGCATACCACAAAAAGCAGAGCTAAGGAGAGGACGGCGCCATAGGCCATTCCCAGGGACGTGAAGGCGTACATGGGGAACAAATATATGAACACGGCGTTATAACCCTGGTAATCTCCGTTCCAGATCAGCAACACGCAGAGAATCCAGTACCCTATCAGCCCTATCGAAGCCGGGACGATCTGAGGAACCCTGGTCCGCAGCAGGACGCAGACGAGCGGGCAGATCGCGAGCATGACGCCGCACACCGCCGCGTCGACGTAGGAAGCGCGCGCGTGATTCCAGACCAGGAACGCCAAGAGAAACAGAAAACCGATCATGTGAACCGTGTTCAATAGCACATAACGGATCAAATAATCGGACATCCCGAACTTGCTCCGCGCCGAGTATTTTCCGGAAGTGGCGATATTGAGCAGTAAATTGAGCGCCTTGTTAGCGCCGCCGCCGCTTTCTTCCGCTGGAGCGGCGGCGTTTTCGCCTGGTTCGGTGTATTGGGCCTCGTCTTTTGCGCTGGCTCCATACCAGTACAGGAGCAGGTTGAATACCCCGCATAACACCAGGATCGTCAAGGCGCAGATTTGAATGATCATTATATTCCTGGCGTCCCTCTGCCGCGCAATAATCCATTCATCGCCCACGTCAACACCGGCGGCGCAATAGACGCTGCCGTCGTCCGAATACACCGGGGCGGTCGCGGAGACGAGCCCGTTCCCGCCAGCGGTATAAGAGCCCAGGTCGGAAACCCATGTTCCGCCCCCAAGCACGTGGGGAACGGCCTTCGCGGTCACAGGGTCTTCCTTGTTATCGATATCGAAGAATATCTTCGGTGTGTACATATTCTCCGGGTCGGTATCGTTGTCCGCGATGTACTGAATCCTTCCGTCGCCGTAATCCCTCCAATAGTAGACATAGAGAACCCGGTATTCTTCCGCGAAACGGACAAGCCGTTCCTTGAGGGCGCGATACTCTGGCGTGTCCGCGTCTCGGGCGCTGTGAAATCTGTCCAGTTCCTCCGCGCTCACATAGCCCGCGGCGGCCTTGGCCGCCGCCAGCAAGTGATTTTGGATAGCCTCATGGGTATTCGCCGCGTGTTGATTCATCTTCGTGTTCTCATACACGGCGCTCAGGAAAACCAGAATGGCAGATACACAAAAGAGACCGATGACAATCCGTGCCATTGTGGTTTGCCGCGTTTCGCCGGCATTATTTTCAAACAAATTTCTGAGCATTGTTCATCACCACGTAGTCATTACGACCTTGGCCAGTCATTCCGAGAGATTTTCCGCTATGGCCGAGGCTTCCTCGAACTCTCCGACCAGCACAAGGTCGGAAATCCTCGACAGGGAATCTTTGGTCGCTTTGTCGAGCGGCCCTCCGCTCAGATCGGCCAGAATTTTGTCCGCGTCTCCGACGTTCTCGGAGGCAAGGGCGTCCTTCAGCAGAGACAGCGGTTCGCCCAGGCCCTGGCGTTTTTCATCGTGCGAAATTACCGCCTTCCCCGAAAGAGCGGCTTTGATCCGCTCCGTCGCCGCGGCAAGGTTTTCGATAAATACGCCGAGATTAGCTCGAATAAATTCCATATCGCCATTCCTCCCCGCCTCCTCCAGTTCCGCCGCCATGCGCGATATTTCCTCCGCTCCGATGCTCGCCGACGCGCTTTTCAAGGCATGAACCTGTGTGACAAAGGCGGAGAGTTCCGATTTGCCGGGAATTTTTCGTAAGACAGCGATCCGTTTTTCGGCGTCACGGCAGTAAAGCTCCAGCACGCCGAAATAACGCTCAACGGTTCCTCCGGTCATGGCAAGTCCGCGTGAGGCGTTGACGCCTTCGATTTCAAATCCGATCTCAGTCTGAGAGCCGCTGTCGCGCTCCTGGCGCTTGTTCGCTGTTCTCTTTTCCATCGGAATCCAGCGCTCTATTATTTCGTTCAGCTTCGATATCTCTATGGGCTTGGACAGAAAATCGTTGAAGCC
>JAISYM010000034.1 GCA_031269875.1 Synergistaceae bacterium | reverse complement strand
ACTCGCTGACCGTCTACCATCATGTTTATATCAAGCCGGCAGAATTTATCACCAAGCGCTTCCGGCGGCATTTCAGGGTTCGTTATCTCAAATTGCCCGATACTCTCGTACCGGATGTCGATCAATTCCGCGACGAGCCGTTTCAGCAAGTCGGGGTATTTCACAAAGAGAACTTTAAACAGCGTGTCGTTTTTAAACGTATATTCGAGTCGATCCACAGATATACCTCGCTATGCATAATATATCTGATATTATGCCACAGCCTCGATCGCATTGCAAAAAAACCGCCACCATCG
Organism: Synergistaceae bacterium; assembly: GCA_031269875.1. Taxonomy (GTDB): domain Bacteria; phylum Synergistota; class Synergistia; order Synergistales; family Synergistaceae; genus JAIRNC01. The sequence continues at coordinate 10,462 of JAISYM010000034.1, read as the reverse complement.
AATCATACGGGCGCGCATTGCGCGACCGTCTACCACGCCCGCACCCCCCGAAAACGCCGCGGAACAACGGGACGCCGTGGGCGGCGTCCCCTACGGATAGACAATCGGAAAATATGCCGTCATGCCGGACCACGCCGGACGCGCAATTCGCACCCGAAAACGCCGCCGATACGGTTGCGGGGCACGCATTACCCGTCCGCGCCCGAAAACACCGATACGGTCGTAGGGGCGCGCACTGCGCGCCCGCCTACCCCACGCGTGCGCCTGAAAACGCCGCCACATAAAGAGAGAGGCCCCATATTGCGGGGCCTCTCTGGTTGTTCTGTCTTGGAACAACGGGACGCCGTGGGCGGCGTCCCGTACGGATATTGTTCCTTAATCCTTCTTGCGAAGGAGCGCAACCGCGCCGGTGGCCGCAAGGAGCCCTAAGACCCCAAAGCCAGCGTCGCAGCCGCCGCTGCTGCTGCCGGTAACGGGCGGCGTCACGGGTTTAGCCTGGCTGCGTTCGAACGTCCACGGGGCATGGGTGGAACCCTTTACGGTGACTTCCGCCGTGTAGGCCGTGTCGTACTCGAAGGCGAAGTCGGCCACAAGCGCCTCGGCCGCCGCGAGCGTGAACGTGTAGCCGTCCGTCGCGGTGATCACCGCGTCGGGGTACGTCGCCAGCAGCTCGCCGCCCTCGGGCGCGCCCTTGTACAGGTTGACCTCCGCGTTGGCGGTCTCGGGGGCGCCGTCAAGCGTGTAGTTGAACTTCGCGGTCAGCGTCTGCCCCACGACGTCCACTGCCACGTCGCCGGTCACATCAGGGCCGGTCGCCACAGGGCCGGTGCCGGGGTTCTCGGTGACTCTCAGGGTCAAGCCCTCTTTGTAGTTCGCGTAGCCGAGCGTGTCGGTCACCCTGTCGGTCTTAGAGGTGACGGCGGCGTTGTAGTAAAGGACTATATCTTCACTGCTCGCGCCCGCTGCCGGCGCTTTGCCGGTTATGACAAGCTCGTTGCCGGAGGTGGCTATCTTAGCTGCCGCCGCAGACACGAGCGGGCCACTCAGTTCGGCCGAGCTGTCCAGCACGCCGGTGTCCGTGACCACAGGGATCCTGATCGTGAAGTCCTTGCCAAAAGCCACTTCCGTGACGTTTGGCGAGCCGATCTCCGGCACGTCGATGTTCATATTGGCAGTAAAGTACAGGTCCCCGCCGCCGGAGATGTATGGCGTAAACGGGTTCTTATCCATATTGCCCTTGACGTCCCACGCCTCGGGGGTTATAAGCCACTCCTCGAGATTGAGGATCCTGGTGGCCTTGAGCAGGTAGAAATCCTGCCCCTTGCTGACAGTGCCGCCGAGGTCCTTGAACGAGACGCGCACACGGATGCTCGTGGCCTTGTCCGGAACCGTAAACAGGCCGGTCCCTATCGCGGAGGGCATCCCGCCGGCGTCGGTCTTGAGGTTTTCGCTCTTAAGCTCCGTCGCTATCACAGCCTGGTTTGTGGCCAGGACCGAGTTAGAGAAGTAGATGCCGTTGGCGATGCTCAATATCGGGCGGATGGCGGAAGAGCCGTCAAAGTCGACGATGATGTCCCCCCGGTCAGCCGCGTTTCTGTTTTCAATGCGCACGAACCCGTCAAAAATACGGAGCGCGGTCTTGATGGTCGGAGGGATCGCGGCTTGGTAGCCGAGGGCGAGGTTGTTGTTAGCGATTATATACGTGCCGTCCCCGGTGCTGTCCTGGCCAAGGCCTGTCAGCCAGAGTTCGCCGCCGCCTTCCTTGTAGAGCGTGTTCGCGTTATAAGTTATATTTGACGGTAACTCCAGCCTGCTGCCTGTGAAAACGCGGATCCTGGCCTCTCCGACGTTGCGGTTGTAATCGACAGCCGCGCCAATCGCGCCGCCGCCGGCCGGGTTAAATTTGCGCCCATTGCCGAGGTAAATCAGGTTCGGGAGCTGAACGCTCGGGGTTCCGTCGGCGATGGTGATCCGCCCGCCGTCAGTGGCGGCTGAGCCTATACGGTGACCATTGTGCGCCTCGAGGAATATCGTGTTCCCGCGCGAGCCGCCTAGGTTTTTGTGGCTGTTGATCACGAGGTCGCCGAATCTTCCAACGAACGTATTGCCGGTGAAGTCGTTCTCCTGGCCCGTAAGCGTCAAAGACCTCCCTAGCACGCCGATGCTGCCGCGGTCGGTAACCTTGCCGGCGAAAGCGCTTGTCCCCCACGTGTTCAGGCGGCTCCCCTCGTCGAGGAAGATGACGCCGTCGCCGCCAAGCGACGCGATATTGCTCGTCACTCCCTTATCCAACTGCAATTTCCCGCCCTCGTCGACTGAGACGGATATCATCCCCTCGCTGAAGAAGTCGTCATCAAAAGCGGCATTGGCGGCACCTGTGTTGTCATCCTGGAGCGCCCTTTCGATCGAAGAAAGACGGAGGGTGCCCTCCTCGACCACGACTTCGTCGACCTTGTCGATTATCCCTTCCAAACGGCTGATCCTCAGCGTCCCCGGCCCTGTCTTCGTATAAATGCCAATCTCGGAAGTCAAGCCGGCGCCATTAAAGGTACCCCTGGGTTCGGTGCCATAAGCGCCAGTGGCGTTTAGGTTCAGGATCCCGTCCGCTTGGGCGACCTTGATGATACCGTTCCCTGAACTCACTCTGTCCTCGAGGGTGGTGTCGAAATTCGTGCCGACGTTCTTCGAACCACTCCAGAGCGCCGTTAAAGTCGGCTTCTTCAGAGGGTCGTTGAAGTCGCTGAACACGAAGCGGCGGTACGCCGTATCCGGGCCGCCGAATTGCGACGGGGCGCCGAGGCCGACTTCGCCGTCCTGGATGACGAACATGAAGAACTCACTCGTGCCAAGCGTCGCCACCAAATCAAAACCTGTGCCCACGAAATTGTTGTCGAGCACGGCGTTAAAGTTCAGATTGCCGCTGCCGGTCTTGGCAATGTGGACAGAAGGCAAATTAGCTTGTTCTAAGCCGTACAGGCCGCTCGTGGGCGCGTCAAAAGGCTTATCGAAACCGTTTTGCGCTTGTAAAGCAGTTAAACCTTTCGGGGATTCGACCCTGACCTGGAATTCGACGGTAGCGTTGCCCCTGACGCGGTATTCGGCGACAGCGCCCTTATCATGACCTGTGGCGTAATTTTGTTGGGACACGAAAACGACGCGGCCGGCGCCGGTAAACTTAACGTTTACATCGGACTGCAACTGCAGCACGGTAGGATAACCCAGCGAAGTATCGGCCTTGACGTTACGTGACACGATGTAGAGTACCGCGTTGGTGCCGATATTTACCTCGACCCACTTGTCCGGGTCGTACGTCCCGGTAAACAAGATCTGCTCCACGGCCACAGTTGTGCTGTCCGGGATGGAGATCTTGGCGACGTTGGAATTGATCGTCACGGCCGGAGTATCGTCCTCGGCAAAACCAGCCAAACCAAGCGTATTAGTAAGATAATCCTCATCATCATCGGTAAGCGCGTGATTCGGGACGATAGTTGTAGTGGTAGAACCGCTAAGGTTCCAATTCGCGGCAGTCGTCCAATCTCCGGGCCCGTCCTTAGACCAAGTAAAATTATGGACAGCGTTCGGAGCAGCGAACGCGCTACCCGCAAAGCCCAACACGAGGGCCGCCACGAGGGCAAACAGAATAAATCTCTTCTTGCTCAAAAATAACTCCTCCTTCCAAAATCTTCCGGGGAACTTGTGGCGTATATACCACTCCCCGTAAGCTCTTGCGGCGCTCCTTCACTGTCTCGCGCCATCTCCATACGCTCAGCAACAAATCACCGTGTTGCCCTTGCAAACTCCTTCGGTACCACCCCCCCACTCCCGTTCTTTTACCTGGTAGTAATGCTGCCTTCTTATCAAGGAGTGATATTGATGTCAGGCGAGTTGAATTGGAATGTTTGGGATGGGTATATGGGCGGGATGCCAGATAAAAAACTATCTGAAATCATCGGATGTTCAGAGGATACTGTCATTAATAGACGTAGAAAACTTAAAATACAGGCCCATACGCATAATTTTATTGATTGGGTGGTGTGGGACGATAAATTGGGGAAAGAGACAGATCAGAGTCTGGCTCTCGAAATAAATTGCACCGCAGAGACGGTACGGAAAAGGCGTAAAGAGCTTAGGATTAAATCGTTCGGAGAGTCAGGACACAGAGGGAAGCCGCGAAAAATCGACTGGGAACCGTGGGATAAGTATCTCGGCACGGCGTCGGATTGGGAGGTCGCAAAAAAAATGGGGTGTTCCGTCAGCCCGGTGAGAAGAAGGCGAGCCAAACTCAACATACCGGCGTTCAACAGACACGCCGTAATAGATTGGGCGCAGTGGGATAAAGAGCTGGGAAAAGCCCATGACCGTGAGACAGCGGCGTTGGCCGGGTGTTCGCTGATAGCGGTGGAACAACGGAGAGAAAGGCTGGGAATAAAGCCGTATTCAAAAAATGACAGGATAGATTGGGCGACGTGGGATTCCGTACTGGGAAAATCAAACGACAGAGTTGTGAGCGAGCATATCGGCTGCTCTGTCTCGTCCGTGGCGAGAAGACGAAAGAAGCTCGACATACCGTCGTTTCTCGAGCGGTCAGCGCGCCGGCTTTTGCGGCTGATGAGCGAAGATACAAAGGCTGAAAAAAGGGACGAGGTGATACACGAGTTCGCGTCTTGACCCATAAGATATTATCGCTTTGGCGTCATTTTCGGGCAGCTAACAGCATTATGTTTTTTAGTGTGTTAAATACAATTGGACGCGACCGCCGCAAGAGACAGAGATTTAGGCAAATCGCGCTTAATTATTAATTGCCGCTAAGAAGGCATTGTCGAGATACATGCGATAAACGCGCGGCGCGGCTGTGTTTAATTTTTGCGCGTTACGTCGTTATACGGTATATTATACGGAAAAATTCTCCCTTGCAACTCCTAAACCAAAGTTTAGTGATAAATTCTGGCTCGGCAAGGCTCGATAAAACATCATACAAAACAGGAAAAAGAAGAAAAATCACGCACGCTGCTTTGACCGATTTTACACGGCCAAAGCAACGTGATGATACCATTAATCTGCTTTCTTTTGAATTTATTGTTAGAGGCCTGAAGGGTGAAGATTTAGACCCTTGCGGCGTCCGGCTTCACAAGCGGCATAGGCATAATGTCGTTCGGGCGCGTTAATCAGAGGTTCCTTGCCCTAAAGACTACATTTTTGCCCGTTTTGCCTGAGCCCGTCCAGCCAATCCGCCCAAGCCTGCATCATCTCCCGGCGCTCCGTCAGCCTCTCGGCGTGGTTGTAGGCGGCTCGGATGGCGTTTCCCTCTACGTGGGACAAAGATAGTTCGATCACGTCGCTGTCCCAGCCCTGCTCGTTCAGGTTCGTCGAGGCCAAGGCGCGGAATCCGTGAGCAGTCATCTGCTCGGTCGTGTAACCCATTGTCCTGATCGCCGCGCAGATTGTGAGCGCGTTTATCGGAGCCGTTTTTGAGACCTTTGACGGAAAAACGAAAGGGGAATGTTCCGTCCGCGCGGCAAGCCGCTTCAGAGATTCCAACAACTCCAGCGCCTGACACGAGAGGGGAACCAGGTGCGGCCGCTTGTTCTTCATCCGGTGCCCCGCTATGCGCCAGAGTTTCACGCCGAAATCCATCTCCTCCCACGCCGCGCCCCGTATTTCCCCGGGCCTCTGGAAGGTATAGAGCGAAAACCATAATGCCGCCCGAACGATCGCGCTCCCGTGATACGCCTCAATGCGGGCCATGAGATCCGCCACGTCCCTGGGCGTGGTCAACGCGGCGAAATGACGCTCGCGGACCGGTTTCAGCGATTTCTTGAGACTCAATACGATATTGTAATCACTGTCTCCGCGCATTATGGCAAATTGGAAAATCCGGTCGGCCAGGCTTTTAGTCCGGTGCGCTGTCGAAGGCGCGCTTTTTTCTATGTCCAAAAGCAAACCCAAAAGCTCCGGCAGCGTAATTTCCCGTATGGGGCGCTCTCCGAATTTGGGCAGCAAGTAAGCGTCTAACCTATGCCTCACGCCGGCCCGATTGGAATCTGACCACGCTTTTTCATGCGTCTCGTACCATTCGTCCGCTACCGTGCCAAACGTGGCGGATCCCAGCGCCTTGACTCCGACCGTTTTCCTCCGCTTTTGCGGACTCCTGCCCAAGGCAAGCTCGCGCTTGAAGGCCGTCTTCAACCCGCGCGCGTTTGCCAGGCTCACCTTTGGATATTTCCCAAGCCCAGCCCTTTTTTCCTTCCCGTTCGTGTGATAACGCAGGGCCCAGCTTTTTGCCCCGCTCGCTTTGACCAGGAGGAGAAGCCCGTCGCCGTCTGAAAGGGAATACGGTTTCCCTCGCGGCTTCGCGTTTTTTATCTCCAGTTCCGTCAACGCCATTTTATTTCCCGGAGCTCGTCCAGCCAGTCAGCCCACCGTTGCATCATCTCCCGCCGCTCGGACAGCCTCTCGGCATGATTGTAAGCGGCGCGTATATCGTTTTTCTCGACGTGAGACAGGGACAATTCAATTACATCCCTGTTCCAGCCCTGTTCGTTCAGGTTTGTGGAGGCTAAGGCGCGAAACCCGTGAGCGCACATCTGTTCGCTCGTATAGCCCATAGCGCGGAGCGCCAAAAGTACCGTCCCTCCCGGTATAGGAACCTTGCGCGACCTCGGAGACGGGAAAATAAAAGGGGAATCTCCCGTATGCAAAGCGATCCGTTCAAGGAGCTCCAACACCTGGCGGGACAGAGGAACGAGGTGAGGCCGTTTGTTCTTCATCCGCCCTTCCGGTATGCGCCAGAGTTTCGCGTCAAAATCCATCTCGTCCCACGCCGCGCCCCGTATTTCCCCGGGCCTCTGGAAGGTATAGAGCGAAAACCACAGCGCGGCCCGCACGACATTGCTTCCTTTATATGCTTCGATGCGGCTCATAAGACCGGCCACATCCCTCGGCGCGGTAAGAGCCGCGTGATGAACGGACGGCTTCAGTTTCAGCGTCCCCTTGAGGTTATACACGATATTGAAGTCGGCGTCGCCCCGCGTCACGGCAAATTGAAAGATTTGGCCGGCGATGATTTTGGACTGATATGCGGTGTGCGGCTTTTCCTTTTCTATATCCAGCAGAAGGCTCAAAAGCTCCTGAGCGCTGATTTCCCTGATGGGGCGTTTCCCAAGCGCCGGGATGAGGTATTTGTCCAGCATCCTCCGCGCGGCTCTGCGGCTGGAAAGGGACCAATCGGACTCCCTCTGAGCGTACCATTCCCCGGCGATTTTCGTGAATGTGACGGTTTTGAGCGCCTCGATCCTGACCGCTTCCTCGCGTTCCTCTTTTTTTCTCTCCTGAGGGTTTCTGCCGTGCGCGAGCTCGCGCTTGAAGGAGTTTTTCAGATCTCTCGCGTCCGCAAGGCCGATCACCGGATATTTCCCCAACCCTGACCGTTTTTCTCTCCCGTTCACCCAATAACGCAGGACCCAGCTTTTCGCGCCGCTTTCCTTGACGAGGAGGAGGAGCCCGTCTCCGTCAGAGAGGGAATACCCCTTCCCGCGCGGTTTCGCGTTCTTAACAGCCAGTTCCGTCAACCCCATCCATTAATCCCACCTTTAACGTAAAAATATTTAAAACCGTATAACGTAATCGACAAGAAATAAGTGTCAAAATAAATTATACGATATATTATACAGTTTAGTGCTTGCTAGGGCGTGGAGCGGGGATTCGGGGGGGGAGATTGCGGGGCGCCGAGTCTTCTGGTAGAATACACATTGTGTTAAGGAATCGCTGATTGACGCGCACAGATGATTTATGCTGTTTGTGAAACTGAGCGCAGCAGGGGTTTATATCTTCACCCTTTAGGCCTCTAACAATAGATCGGACTTTCCTTGAAAGATCGATTCAAAGCGCGGCGCAGTGCGGCGGTCGGATTATTTGAAAACGGAACTTAGGTGGGATGTTTAATGGCAACGCAGAAAAACAATTCAGATATCGAGATTATGACCCGCAGCGGGTACGAAAAGCTGAAATCGGAACTCACGCTTCTCCGCACCGATATGAGGCTCGAAGTGGCAAACAAACTGGAGGAAGCGAGGGCTTTCGGGGACTTGAGCGAAAACGCGGAATATCACGCCGCGAAGGAGGAGCAGGAAAAACTCGAAGGCCGCATCAGCAGACTCGAGTATAAACTGAACAAAGCGAAGATAATCGACTTCGACGATCTCGATACCAGCCACGCAAACCTCGGCACAACGATAACCATTCAGGATTTAGACAAAAACGACTCTTTTACATACATGCTAGTCGGAACAGAAGAATCTGACCCGAAGGAGAACAAAATATCCGTGTCGAGCCCGGTCGGCAAAGCCATAATCGGCAAGGCGGTCGGTGACGAGGTCTCCGTTCGCGTCCCGAAGGGGCTTCGGCGTCTTAAAATACTTGAGATAACCGCTCAGAGATAGCGTAAACGGTCATGCTATTCGACCCGTTCAGCTACAGATATCCGTCCAGAAGGAATCTCGTCTTCGGAAAACGGGGCATGGTGGCTGCGTCGAACCCTCTCGCGGCGTCCGCCGGCATGGATATCCTGAAAAAAGGCGGCAACGCGGCGGACGCCGCGATTGCGGCCGCCGCGGCGCTTACCGTTGTCGAACCTACCAGCAACGGCATCGGCAGCGACGCCTTCGCGATAATATGGAAGGACGGCCGTATACACGGGCTGAACGGAAGCGGAGGCGCGCCAAAATCCTGGAGCATCGACAAGTTTAAGGAAATGGGCCACAGCGCCGAACCGCCGACGTTTGGATGGGCGTCGGCAACCGTTCCCGGCGCGCCCGGCACGTGGGCCGAGCTGTCATCGAAAATGGGCAGGCTCCCTCTCAGTGAGTGTCTTAAACCCGCTATCCTGTACGCGGAGGACGGCTACGCCGTTTCCGTGAACGTCTCCCTTCTCTGGGAAGATGCGTTAAAGAATTTCGCTGCCTTGAGCGATGATATTCGCCCACACTGGTACGATACCTTTTGTCCGAACGGGAGGCATCCGCGCCCCGGAGAGATCGTCCGCCTGCCGGGACACGCCGACACCCTGGCCCGGATCGCCGAAGGGGCGGAGTCTTTTTACACCGGAGAGACGGCGTCGAAGATACTGGAATTTTCGAGGCGCACCGGCGGCTTTTTTACGGAGGAGGATCTGGCCTCATTCAGGCCGGAGTGGATAGACCCGATCAGCGTAAAATACAGGGGTTACGATATTTGGGAGATGCCGCCGAACGGACAGGGGCTCGTCGTCTCGATCGCGCTCAAGATACTCGACGGGTTCGACTTCGAGGATCACGGCTGTCCCTACGATATACACCGGCAGATCGAGGCCGTAAAGATGGCCTTCGCGGACGCGAGGCGGTACATCGCCGACCAGAGATATTCCATTACGCCGGTTCCAGAACTTCTGAGCGACTCCTACGCCATGACGAGGCGGAAGCTGATGACAGACCGCACGCAGGACTTCAACGCGGGCGATCCTTACTCGGGCGGCACCGTTTACCTCTCGACGGCGGACGGCGACGGAAACATGGTCTCCTACATACAGAGCAACTATATGGGTTTCGGCTCGGGAGTGGTGATACCGGGAACTGGCATTGCGCTCAACAACAGGGCGAAGTGCTTCTCGCTCGACCCGTCGCACCCAAACGCGCTCGAACCGGGCAAACGCCCTTACAATACGATCATACCGGGATTTTTGACGAAAGACGGCGCTCCTATAGGGCCGTTCGGCGTGATGGGAGCGTTCATGCAGCCGCAGGGACACGTGCAGGTCATAATGAACACCATCGACTTCGGGATGAATCCGCAGGAGGCCCTGGACGCGCCGCGCTGGCAGTGGACGGGGGGCTTGGACGTAGCGGTCGAGCCAGGCTTTGCCGTGAACACGGCGCGGAAACTCGAGAGGATGGGACACCGCGTTAGACTCGCGCTGCACTCTACGAACTTCGGACGCGGCCAGATCATCTGGCGCACGCCGGATGGGACGCTTGCCGGCGGAACGGAGCCCCGGACGGACGGCTGCGTGGAGGCGTGGTAGGGTAATAGCGTAAAACCGCGAACTCTGCCCCCGCCAAAAAACCAGGCAGGGGACGCGTTTCCCGCACTCTTTTTTTTATTTACCGGGTCTGAGGTTTTTCTTTGACTTTATTTCGGCGGAGGCAGCCAGTGCCTCCGCTTTTTCCGCGCGCAATTCCTCTGGGAGCGGCAGACGCTCGTGAAGCTGGTCGTAGAGAACCTTCCACACCCCGACGCCCCCGCTCTCGCTGAGAGGTTCGGAGACCATCTCGACCGCTGTATCCTCGAGGGGGGCGTACTCGCGCTTCTTTTCCTCCCCAAGCGGGTTTCGGACCGTCTTCATCATGTCCTTCCAAATCTTTGAGAACATCGTGCCCTCAAACTGTTTGCACGCCGTCTCGAGCGCCTTTTCCTGGCGGCGGTACTCCTC
>JAISYM010000002.1 GCA_031269875.1 Synergistaceae bacterium | reverse complement strand
CGAATCATCGGATCGCTGGCGGCTCATTTTACGAATCATGGGATCGAAAGGCGTTTCAACGGAGCGTATAACGGCTCAACGAGACAGAAAAAGTATCGTGGTTTCAACGGCTCAAATTCATTCCTCGCGCATGACCATTGCGGCAATATCAATGTTTTCTCCCGCGTGGAGAAAACAGACGCTTCACGCGAATCGAAAATCAGCCCATATTTTGTATCGAGGGGTTCATATTGCGCATAGGCGAATCAAATCACGAATCATCGGCTCGAAAAACGCTTGACGGCTTTTCAAAAAATACGTCAACTTGTCGAAGAACTAATCGAAAAACTGTACACGCTATTCAAATAAACGCTCAAAACGGCCAACTCGAGACGCGACGAGCGGTTTTCATCTTCAAGCGTGGCGAAACGGGTCTTGTCCCCATCAGCGGTATAGCGCTTCCGCCACCGATACAACATACTGTCCGTTATACCAAGGTCTTTAGCCACCTCAGCGACCTTCTGCGGGCTCGCGTAACTCAGCTTCACCGCGTTCTTCTTAAACTACTCGTCAAATTTCCTCCTGATCTCCAACATTTTGACAGATACCTCCGTTCCTCGTTTGAACTACTGTTTAGTTATCTGTCCGAAATTCTAACGTACTTCACTTATTCTTAATTTGCTTGTTTGACGTTGACCGGCGATAATTGTTGCCAGTGACGCCAAAATTTTATTTCTGATGGAGTGGTTCGCATGAGCAATTTCAAGTTTCACGGAGTCGACGTGACCGGACTGGCCCACGAGTATGGGACGCCCCTGTACGTCGTGTCGGAGGACGAGATCGTAAGGAGGATCAGGGCGATCAAGGGCTGTTTTGATGAACGGAACGAGCGATGCTCGACGTTCTTCGCGTCGAAGTCGTTTCTCACGAAGGATATGCTCAGAATTCTCATGCGCGAGGGTCTGGGGCTCGACGTCGTCTCCGGGGGGGAGCTCTTTTTGGCTCAGGAGATGCGCTTTCCTCCGGAAAAGATAGCGTTCCACGGCAACAGCAAGACGGAGAGGGAGATTGCCGCGGGCCTTGACTGCGGTGTTGGTAAGTTCGTCTGCGACAGCATGGACGAGATTGAGCTGATCGACAGGATGGCGGGGGAGAGAGGCGCGAACGCGCGCGTTTTGATAAGGGTTACGCCCGGCGTCGAAGCCCACACTCACAAATATATGTCGACTGGAGAGACCGGCTCCAAATTCGGGCTTCCGCCGGAGATGATTAAAGAGGTCGTCTCAAGCCGCGGGACATCGGCATACCTCTCAAATATTTCTTTGATGGGTTTCCACTTTCACGTCGGCTCGCAGCTGATGGACAACTCCACTAATCTGGAGGCACTGGGCGTGATTTTGGGCCTTATAAAAGAGCTGCGGGATGATTACGGTTTCGAAACGCGGATTCTCGATATGGGCGGCGGTTTCGGCGTCAGATATACGAAGAAGGATAACCCCCAGAATATAGCGGATTTTATAGGAGGTATGGTTGATAAGGTCGAAAGTTTCTGCCGTTCTTACGGTTTAAGCTGCCCCTCCCTTGTGATCGAGCCGGGCCGCTGGATAGTTTCGGACGCCGGAATAACGCTTTACAGCGTCGGAAGTGTGAAACGGCTCCCCGGCGGCGCCGTATATGTGGGCGTTGACGGCGGTTACCCGGATAATCCGAGGCCGGCCCTTTACGGAGCGGAGTACGAGGCCGTCCTTGTGAACAAAGTCGATCTCCCGCCGTCCGAAACCGTCTCCATAGCCGGCAAGTGCTGCGAGTCCGGCGACATACTCATACGCGATATCGAGCTTCCGGAGGCCCAGCGAGGCGACCTGATCGCGGTTCTCGGTACCGGCGCGTATAATCATTCTATGGCGAACAATTACAACAAAAACCCAATCCCGGCGGTCGTCATGGTAAAGGACGGAACGCCGAGATTGTCCGTCAGGCGTCAGACTTATGAGGAGATGTTCTCAGGAAATATCTGACGGACGACGTCGATCACCGTTCCGTCGCGCCACTCTACGACGCCGACAACCCTGTCAGCCTGCCGGATTGGGGCCATCAGCCCGCTCATTCGCTTCGCGCGCATGGCGAGCTCGTCTATCGGTACAAGCGGCACGGAGTCCTTGCCTTTTGTCTCCTTGCACGCGTCTATCAGGTTCTGTCGGCGCGGGTTGATCGTCACGCCGAATTCCGTAACGATCGCGTCTATGACCTCACCGGGCGTTGTTACGGTGTGAACTCTGTCCACCACGCAGGGTATGCGCCCGCGGAGGAGAGGTTGCGCTATGATGGTCAGCTTGGCGCCGGCAGCCGTGTCCTGGTGTCCGCCAATGCCGTGCAGGAGAGCGCCGTCCGCCTCGGTGTTCACGTTCGCGTTGAAGTCCATGTCTACCTCGGTAGCGCCGAGGATGACCACGTCGAGCTGGTTTACCGCCGCGCCGCTGTTCCAGGGGTTAGCGTACCAGTCAGCGGAAATCTCTATGTGTCTCGGGTCCGACGAGATGGACTCAATCGCTTCTTGGTCGAAGGACTGCACGTCCATCAGTTTCTTGAGCAGCCCCTCCTTCAGGAGATCCACGAAGTACCCGGTGATGCCGCCCAATCCGAACCCGCCTCTCACGCGGCGGCGCTTCATGGCTTCTTTCATGAACGCCGTAACGGCGAGAGGTATTCCGCCGGCCCCGGTCTGAAAGCTCAGCCCGTCCTGGAAGTAGGGCGACGCCTCTATCAGTTTCGACGCGTGTCTTGCTATCAGAAGGCGCAGCGGGTCGCGCGTCACGCGGGTCGTACCGGAGACGATGCCGCTCGGGTCGCCTATGCTCCCCACCTGCACGACGAAGTCAACGTATATTCCGGGAATGGATATCGGCGCGATGGGGTAGTGCTGAAGGTTGTCCGTAAGCGCTACGACGCAGTTGGCGTACTCAGCGTCCGTAAAAGCGTAGCCCAGCGCTCCGCACGCTGACTTCCCGGCCCGTCCCGAGATATTTCCTCCAATATCGGCCGTCGGGGCAGCTATAAACGCCACGTCAATGCGCACGTCGCCGGCAATGACGGCCCGCGGCCGTCCGCCGTGACTCCTCAGAACGACGGGGATCTCGACGCCTCCCTCAGAAACCAGCTGTCCGATAGGGCCGTTTACGGAGCCCATTATGCGGCGGACGACGCCGTTTTGGATGTGCGGTATTACCGCCTTGTGCACTCCGAACAGCGCTGTCGGAAAGATCGTGAGATCCCGTATCCCAGCCCTGGCGCACTCATCTAAGACTTGGTTCACGATGAAATCGCCGTTGCGGAGGTGGTGGTGAAACGAGATCGTCATACCGCTTTTGATACCTGACGCCGCTATCGCTTCTTTTATGCTCCCGAGGAACTTTGTGCTGTCGTTCGGCGTTCTCGATCTGAGCCTTTTGCCGGCGCTGAAACCTTCCGGTTTTCTGGCAAAGGCGCCGGCGAAAAGTTTTTCCTCGGTTTTCCCATAACCCTCAATATAGGACGGGATGTCCCGTTTTACCGCGTTGAGCGCCATTAAGCGCGCCCCCTTTCCGTCATAGCGCCGGAACGTTCCAGCGTGAACTCGGCGCGGCGAACGACCGGAAGATCGACCATGCGCCCATCGACGGAGACAGCGCCAAGTCCTCTCGCGGCGGCGTCCCTCGCGGCCGCGACTATCTTTTTCGCGCTCTCTATCTCCGCCTCCGTTGGGTCGTATATCTCGTGAATTATCGGTATCTGATTGGGGTGTATGACGCTCTTTCCGTCAAAGCCGAGTTGTTTCGTGAACTCCGTTTCCCGGCGGAGGCCATCTTCGTCCGTGACACGGGGAAACGCCGTGTCCAGCGCGTCAACGCCGGCGGCCCGCGCCGCTACTATCATCATCCGCCGCGCCCACTCCAGTTCGACTCCTTCTTTGCTGCGGCTTGTCCTGAGATCCGCCGCCAAGTCCTCACCGCCGGGGATTATCGCCGTAACCCTAGGTGAGGCCAGCGCTATATCGTAGGCGTTCCATACCCCGAGAGCCGTTTCAAGCAGGCAGAACACCTTCGTCGCGCCGACCGGCACGCTTGCCGCCGATTCTATGGCGGAGAGCGCGTCGTCTATATTCGCGAGCGCCTGCGGCGTTTCGACCTTCGGAACCCTTACGCCGTGGATACCGTAAGGGACGACCGCGGCGAGGTCGTCGCGCCAAAACTCGGTATCGAGACCGTTTATCCGCACCGTCACCTCGCAACCGTCGAATTCCCTGTGTTTTAAGACCTCACGGACGAGCACGCGGGCCGAATCCTTTTCGCTCCGCGCGACCGCGTCCTCGAGATCCAAGATTAGCCCGTCCGCGCCGAATAGATGCCCGCGCAGGAGCATGTTGGGGTTGTTCCCGGGTAAGTAGAGCATTGTGCGTCTCATTCGCCGATCGCCTCCCTGAAGCGGAGATACGCGGCTTCGACCCTGGCGCCGAGTACAAGGTCAACAGCGCCGTTATCCTGCACGCTTATCGTAACATTTTCACGCTCGCCCAGCCCGTCTAGCACTTGATTGATCTTCTTCTCCATCACGTCCCTGAACCGGGACGTTCCGCCGCCGGATATCTCCACGCGCCTTCCGCCGCCGGACGCGGTTACGGTGACGAGACAGTCCATCGACTCAACGGTCCCAGCCTGGGCCGATCGAGGAGTTTCTATGGGACTCATGGCTCTACCCCCTTGTTGTTTTTACACAACAATATTATAACCCGCAGTGCCCCTGCCGCAATATAAAATTTGTTTTTGCGGAAGTTTAAAATTTCGAACGGAAAAGTTCTTCTATAACGCGCACTTCAAAAGTTGGAATTAGAATAACTTGAAAAGAACGGCCCAGGTTTTGCGGATTGTTCCGTTCGAGCAATCATATCATCTGTGTCTTGCGTCCGACGCGCGGACACTGCGGCCTACGACCTTTCCAGCCAGGTCTGTTCTCCTGTCCGTTTCCCTGAAACTCACCGCCGCGATACTGCGGTGGCGATACTAAAAATATACTGCGTGTACAGTAAATATTACTTGGAATAATGTCAACGATAATGATACGATTGACTGACCGGGTAAAGATATTGGAACGCAAAATGTCCGCTGTGGAATACGCCCTCAAAAGATGAAAAAAATGAACGGCGACAGCTAGCCCGTCAGCCTAACGCCAATAATTCATTTAACGTGTCGATATCCGCGAAAATCCGTTCGTCGTTAAAATTTACCGAGATAACGGCGTCCCTGTGACGATCCTTTACGTACGCCCCGCTCCCGCCGTCCGGGATGCCGAAAATACTGCCGCGCTCTGAATATTCACGCTCGATCCACCTAATGAGTTTTTATGGGGGTTGCGGCTTCATTACAGGAATCCCTCGCGGACATCTTTCCCGTCATAAGTCGGAAACTCCCCGTCCCACACGACGCTGCGGTATCTCTTTGGGTCGGTGTCTCCTTCGGTGTTGAACATGAGGATGACGGAGTCTTTCCCAAGTTTCAGCGCGTCCCTCATGCCGGAGAGATAATCGCGCTGCGCTATGAGGGAGAGCAGGCCGGCCGTTACCGCGCCGGACTCCCCGGAGCGTATGTACGGGTCGCCGTCGAGCGGATTGCCCAGTATCCTCATGCCGCGGGCCGCCGCATAATCTGGGCACGAGGCGAACGCGGAAACATTGTCGCGCAGTATGTCAAAGGCGATGGTGTTGGGTTCCCCGCACGCAAGTCCAGCCATGAGAGTGTCCAGATCCCCGGTGACAGCGCGCGGTTTGCCGTCTCCCGCCAAGGCCGAGCGGTAATAACAGTCCGCCTTGTTCGCCTCGGCTATGACGATCTTCGGGCAGCCCTCGCCAAAAGCCGCTCTATAAAAGCCTTGCACCGCTCCGGCGAATGACCCGACGCCGGCCTGAAGGAATACGTGAGTCGGGCGCTCGTGGCCGCCGGTTCTCAACTGTTCCAGCGCTTCGACGGCAGCCGTGCCGTAACCCTGCATGATCCTGAGCGGTATGTCCTCGTAACCGGGCCACGCGGTATCCTGTACAACGACCCAGCCTTTTTCCGCGGCCTCGATCGCCGTCATGCGAACAGACTCGTCGTAATTCACGTCGCGTATGGCAACGCGCGCGCCCTCGGCTGAGATCGCGTCCCGTCGCAGCTTTGACGAGCCCTTCGGCATGTAAACAACGGCGCTCTGACGCAGCAGGCGGGCTGTCCATGCGACCGCTCTGCCGTGATTGCCGTCCGTGGTCGTGGCGAACGTCACACTGCCAAGGCGTTCCCTGATTTCATCACCAGTGAGGACGCTGTACGGAAGTTCGGAGATATCCATGCCGAGCTTTTCAGCGAGATATCTGGCAATCGCGTAGGAAGCTCCGAGCACCTTAAACGCGTTCAGGCCGAAACGATAGGACTCGTCCTTGACGTAAATTCCGCCGACTCCGAACTCGGCGGCCAAACGCGGCAGACTCCTGAGAGGCGTCGGTTCATAGCCCGGAATCGACGAGTGGAATTTGCGGGCCCGCGCTATCTCCGTTTCATTGAAATTCGAGACGTCCGCCGCGTGGTCACGGAAGTATTTTGTCCCTTCGTTCAGTACCCAGAGAACTTTCTCGTCGTGTTCCATACCGGACACCCCCTATTTTAAATATCTGTAAATGGTCTGTTCAGAGACGTCCAGCCTCGACGCGACCTCAGTCACGACACCCTTCAACAAAAATACGCCGCGTTCGTCAAGCTCGTTAACCACGTTCTTTTTTTCCTCTGTCGTCATCCTCTCCGGGTTGCCGTTCTTCTCTCCAATCACCTCGTCGATCACCGAGAACACGGTCTCCCGTATGGAGACGCGCTCTTTGTTCGCTTTGTCCGCTTTGCCCGCTCCGTCCGGTTCGGGATTGCCCTCAATCTCGCCGACCTCCAGCATTTGCCCGAGTATCCTGTGCGCTTCGGACAGCGCCGAAAGATCGGTGTTTATGCCAAACATTCCTATTATTTCGTCCTTGTCGTCTCTGATGAAAAAAGTTGATGACTTGAGGAATTTGCCACCGCCGTATGATTTGCCGAGATAATTGCTGATGAAATGCCCATATGATACTCAGAAAAAATTCGTTGTCAACAGCATACCGCGCTCTTTGACCGTCGCGGTTTTAACCGGCGTAACGAACGTGTTGCATTTGAAGCGGCTTTCGGTTAAGCTGATAGCAGTTCGCGATCAACAGGCTGTTATTGATGTGGTTTAAGGGTTGTCAAAAACCCGTTTTAACGCTTCACCCTTCAGGCCTTTGATTTCAAATTGGCATGAACGGGTGCGGCTGAAAACAAAATCAGCGGGTGTAAATTCGCCATGGAGGCGGATATGTCATGTTTGAGCGGGGGACCGGATAAGAGATGATGAACCAAAACTCGGACACGTTTCAAAAATTTCAAGTTGGCGCGGTTTTAAACCGCACATGGGTCACGCTCTGGAAAAGGCCGTTCGCCTTCATGGGGCTGGCGTTTCTCACGATGATCGTTCCGGCGTGCATAAACGAGTTCATACTCTCGCCGTTGCAGACCGGCGGCGAAGAGACTGTAACATTCGCGTCTTCATCTCTGGCGCTGCTGGGAGGCGCGTTCAACTTTTTATTCATGGTGTTTTTCCAAGGCGCGATAACGTACGCGGTATTCCAGACTTTTATGGGAGACAGGGCGTCCGTCCTGCAATCCTTTGGCAGATCTTTGAACAGGATGGGCGCCCTGATAGGGATTGCGTTTACGCAAATATTGATTCTGTCGGCAGCCATAGTGATTGTCGCGGTGCTCTTCGCGCTTTTCGCTATGATACATATAGTCGTCGGGGTGGTTTTCATTTTGGTTGCGTCATTGATCATCCTTTACTTCTCCAGCGTGTTTTACGCGGCTTGGTACGTCGCCACGTCAGTTTGCGTCGTCGAACGCTTGGGCCCGCTCGCTAGCTTGAAGAGGAGCCGGGAGCTGACGTATGGATGCAAGAAAAAGATCTACGGAATGCTTTCGCTCGCCCTTGTGATATTTATGATCGTCATGGGAGTCGGGATGTTCGTCGTGAGTAAAATAGGCTTAAGCTGGCCGATCGCTCTCATTATAAGGTTAATTCTTTCCATCGTTCCTTACGCGTTCGTCTGCGTGAACACGCCTGTCGTGTATTACAGCCTCAGAATGACGAAGGAAGATCTCACGGACGCGAGTTTGGCCGCAATATTCGACTGATTCTTTAAATTTTCCTGTCGGGGGAGTTTTTGTCGTCCTTGTAGAGCCCAAAGAGCTGTCCGTGTTCGAGCATGTCGCGCTCGGACGCGTAAAAATCGTTCAGAAATTTGCGGACGTTTTGCGGCGGGACAGCTTCCTCGACGCCGATATTGCGGCAGATTTTAGCGCATACGTCAGACAGGATGCTGTCGACGCGGGGCGTCTGTTTCCTTCTCAGCAGCTCCTCCAGCACCTGGAGTTCGAACGCGCCGTATACGGCCAGCTGCGCGGGCGTGAAAGAGTATCCCGCCTCTCCGCGCTGCCGAGGCGCTGACGCGAGATCGTCGAGGAGCGTGCGTTTGGGCATCTTTATCACGATCGTACCGGCGATTATGTCTCCGGCGCGCATCCTGTCGCGGTTGAAAAACGGCAGCGCAGTGAGGGCAATGGTCCACCCGAGTTCGGCCAATGAACTCCAACCGCTCTGTTCCCCCAAGCTGAGAAATAGCGTCATCGGCAGGAAAAACTCCACGTCCCGCATGAGATTCCTCGCGATGAGAGCAGTTGGGGTCAGTTCGCCGCCGTTTCTGCTCACGACCCGGATGCCGCAGATTTTTTTGCCGGGCGTCCTGCCCTGCCAGGCGAGCTCGAAATGCAGAAAGTACATGTTGCGCACGACGAATGCCACGAAGGAGATAAATGTCAACCCTATAGACAGGTTTAGGCGCGTGAAGAACAGTACCAACCCGACCGAATATATCAGTATTATCGCAAGCGACAGGAACGTCACGTCGAGGAGGAAGGCGGTCATGCGCTCCCAGCGGCTCGCTGTCTGGACGTTCAGCTTGACGCCCTCCGGGCTCGTGATCTCGCGAACCGGCCGTTTTACGCCATCTAAGAGTTCACTCACTCTATCGGCTGTCGTCACGCCGTTTGCCTCCCGCAAAGATAAAATAACAGGCCCACAGCAGTCCTGTCACGGCCGCGAAAACGAGACGCCCCGCCGTATTCGCGATCAACTGCCTGAACCCTCCCTCTATTATCCCCGCTATGAAAAACATCGCGATACAGCCAATGGCCGCGACAGCGGCGCTGTGACCGGCGCGAGCAAGGCTCTCCAGCCTTGAGAGCCGTCCCGGAAATATGATGTTTTGCGCCACAAGAAGCCCCGCCGCGCCCATCAAAAGGAGCGCCGCAATCTCCGTTACGCCGTGAATCGAGAGCCAGCAGATAAAGTCGAGCGCAAGGCCCTTGTCCGAGTGCAGGGCAAGAAACGCGCCGAGAGATGCCCCGTTCGACGCGATCAGAATTATCGTGGGTACTCCCAGCATGAAACCCAGTCCGAAACAGAGGATGCCGACCATAGTGTTGTGTCTGAAAAGAGAATTGGCGAACACCACGAACATTTCCGTAAATCCCTTCCACGGAGCGAATATCTCGCCTCCGAGAAGCTCCTCGCGCGTGCTGTCCGGCCCGCGCCCCTGAGACATCCGTTCGGATACAAAAAGGTTGAAGTTCTCCACGTCGGCCCGCACGATCATAAACCCGGCGGCCGCGCCCACAAAGAATACCAGCGCTATGACGGCCAGTTGGCGTCTTACGCTTCGCACGGCGCGGGGCCATCCCCGCCTGAAAAATTCCGCCATGCTGCCTGACATTCCGCTTCGCGGGCCGTAAACGACAAGGTAGGCGCGGAGCGTGAGGTTTTCCAGATAAAGGAGCATATTGCGGTCGAGCGCTATGTTCCGAGCCACGGAGAGCGATGAAACCGCCGATCGGTAAAGGAGTGTTATCTCCTCCGATTCGGAAGCCGACAGAACCCCGATCCCGCCGTCTTCGACTCTCGTCACCATGCGGTCCAATTTTATCCATCCATCTTCCCTCGCGGCGCGGAACTCTGCGCTGCGCAGAGTCAGCTCTCCGGATTTTCCGCCTTGAGCCGCCCCGTAACGCATCGCTCAGATGAGTCCCTTCTGTTTTACCCGGAGATAGCAGTTCAGAAGGCTGGCCGAAAGTCTTGACGCCGTCACGTCCAAACAGTGAACCCCCATTTTCGCGATCCGCCCGAGCACTATCTCCCGCTCCTTGATGAAGTCGCCCGCTATCACCGCGCGAGCCGCGTCGCGAAAATCACGCGGTTCCGTGTTTCTTAGTTTAGAGAGAAGAGGATCCCGCAGTGTCACGAAAATTACCGCGTGTTTCCTCACCGTCCACTTGAGGCTTTCTATCAGGAGTTCCGCCTGGATCGTGTCTACAAATTCGGTGAAGAGCACCACGAGCGAGCGTCTCGTGAGTCTCGAATGAAGTTCGGCAATACCCAGCGTAAAATTAGTCTCCTCGGCCGCGTAGGTGAGTTCGGCCGCAAAGTGTTGGAATCTGCTGAAATAAGGCATCCCGCGTCCGGGTTTGATGAAACTCCTGAAGCGGACGTCGAATCCGCAGCCGCCGAGGAAGTCCCCGCCGTGGAGCGACGCCCATCCTAGACAGAGCCCGGCCCTTATCGCGTGGTCGATCCTTGGTATGCCGTCAAGCGGTTCGGTCATCAGGCGTCCCGTATCGAACCCAATCACCACATGATGGTTCCGCTCACGGCGGAACTCCTTGCAGAGGAGCTTTCTGTGACGCGCCGAACTCTTCCAGTCGATGAAGCGGTTATCCATTCCGGGCGCGTATTCACGGAGGTCGTCGAACTCGGCGCCGTCGCCTTTGAACCGCTGTGATTTGACCCCGTACTCGGCGTCGCTGGAGAAAAAACGCAATGCCTCGTCGTACGCGCCCTTTACATCGGGGATAATGTTTATATAACCGTGAACGGCGTCCCTCCTGACGCGCTCGAAAAACCCCAGCGGGCTCTTCCAGCGAACCCAGACGGCGTTTAAGATTATTCTGCCCCTTCTTTGCGGAACGATCGGGAGGTCGATCAGCGCGACCCCTTCCCTTGTCCTCCCGGAATTTACGACGGGCGGGTCAGCTTCGCCGGACTGTTCGAGCATTGCGTCAAACGCCGCGTTATCGCGATACCCGTCGGCGGTAATTTTCACCTTAGCCGCGCCGCTATGGCCGAGGCACAGATTTTTTGGGTGAGTGATCTCCATAGTTACACGGTGAGAACGCAGCGCGCTCAGCGCGTCCGCGGTGAAGAGAGCGAACGCCGCGGCCGGATAGCACAGCGAGAGATACCATATACCGCTCTTGAATGAGATCAGAAGAAGGGCGATTGGGACGGAAACGGAGAAGACGAAAACGGCCTTCCTCGTGGGGCGCGTCATCGCGGAGCCGGCGTCTGATCTATTATCGTTCGGATGGCATGGCCGCTCGTCACTCCATCTATATCGGCCTCGGCTGTCATCACTATGCGATGGCAGAGGAGCGGCAGGGCGATATGTTTAACGTCGTCCGGTATCACAAAGTCCCTTCCAGAGAGCGCCGCGTACGCGCGGGAGGCGGCCGCCATCATATTCGCGGCCCGGGGGGACGCGCCGGTCTCGATCAATTGGTGAGCTCGCGTCGCTCTTATGATGTCCACTATGTAACATATCAGTTCGTCGGTGAGCCTGATGTTTGCGGCATATGATCTTGCCGCCATAATATGTCCGATTTCGATGAGCGGTCTCACGTCGTACTCGGAAATTTTGGGCATGGCGGAGCGGTGACCGTGGTTTCGGACTATCATCAGCTCCTCCTCCCTGGACGGATAATCGACCTGGAGCTTGAAGAGGAAGCGGTCAAGCTGAGCCTCGGGCAGAGGATAAGTTCCCTGCTGCTCGATGGGGTTCTCGGTCGCCACGACCATGAATTCGTCGCCCAAGTCGTAGGTCTGCCGGTCGAGGCTCACCTGGCGCTCGTTCATCGCCTGGAGCAGGGCGGCCTGTGTCTTTGGCGGGGTGCGGTTGATCTCGTCGGCAAGCAGTATCTGCGTGAAGATGGGGCCTTTGGTCAGGACGAAGGAGTTTGTGCTGAAGTCGAATAGGTTCGTCCCGAGCACGTCGCCCGGCATCATGTCCGGGGTGAACTGTATTCGTCCGAATTGCAGGTTCAGGCAGGACGCGAATGCCTGTACCATGAAGGTCTTACCTGTGCCCGGCACGCCTTCGAGCAGGACGTGCCCGCCGCACAGCAAGCTCGTCAGGAGAAAATCTATCGACTCGTCCTGCCCTATGATTACCTTTCGGATTTCGTTTTTTACAGCGTCAGTGACGCTTGCGATGAATCCCAGATTCATTCAAAATTTCTCCCTTCCATTTGTGGGTGAGCCGGGCGATGTCCATCATCTTTGAAATATCGGGACGAGCCGCGTTCTCCGCTCTGGCGAGGCGTTCTAAGAGCAGTGAGCATGAGACGGAGACGTTTCTGGACTTGCCGATCCGGTCGACCCATTCTGCCGTCCGCGCCGCGTCGGATTCTTCCAGCAGACGCAGCGCGCGCGCCGTTTCGCTTATGGCCATGCGCGCGTAACGGCCGAGAGTGACGGCGTGATGTCCGCCGTAGTCGAGCATACGCGCGCCATTGTCTATCAATTGCGCTTTGCCGAAGTCGACTGCGCGTTTTGGCGTTTCAGGAACTCCGAAGCGTCCGGCGCCGGCCGATATGAGCATAATGACCCATATCACGCCCAAGATCGTAACTATCGCGTAGGGAAATCGCATAATCATCCTGAGGATGGAATCGTTTTCGGAGACGAAACCGTGGATCGTCTCGTCGAATACTATGGGAGTCCTGCCGCCGGAATTTTCGTTTCCTATTTTCGACAGCGAGCTTATGACGCTTATCATGAAGGCGGCGTTATCCCCCTTCATAAAGCCGTGGTTTGACATAACGTCCGGATCGGTCAATATCCAAACCGTGCGCCCCTCCTCTGTGATCTCTGCAAGGAGAGCCCCGTCGCCGTCGCCTGCTAGCGTCTTCATCTTTGCGGACGGATGCAGCAGCTGTGCCACCCCCGAAATTTCCGGAGAGAACTGGAATTCGTTCGTCGTCCACCTCTCGGGGGCGTTTTTGCGAAATACAAGAGACTCGTCTATGGCGACAAGAGCGAGCGTCATTTGAGCTTCTGAGATACCCGCCTCGCTCATGGCGGACACCCAGGAGGGGTTTCCCGAATCCTCCGTCCATTTCCATTTAGGCAGGACCAACAGCAGCCTTTTCGCGTCCTCCAAGCTGTAAGAGCCGGAATCAGCGTCGAGGACGAGCTGCCGCATCGGTTCCGCCACAATCAGCGTCCCCCGGTCTCCGGACTCGCGCAGAGGTCCCCCGGAGCTTCTTCTCACCGGAAGCCCCGCGCGACGCAACACATCGTAAAGCCCGGCGTATCCGACCGCAGACGTTGAATTGACCCCTGGCCCCGCCGCCTCCCCGCGGGATACGTTATCTTCTCCCGCCGATAAAATCAACGACAGCGCGAAGAGCGCGGCGGCTGTGGCTATGAATATCCCGACGGCGGATTTTGAAAACGTGGGATTCATCCGAAAGAGTGTCTCCTCAGTTGATCAGTCAGCGCGTCGAAACTTCGGCGGCACACAAGATATTCGTCCTCTCCTGGTTCGCGCCCGCCAAAGTATGATATTTCCACGCTCTGGACGATGGTTCCAAACACCTCGCGCTCACTGGGGGAGAGGTCGAGCTTCCGCAGCAGCTCCCGGCTGGTCAGTGACGCGGCTATCGGGCCGGACAGCCTGCTTCTCATCTCACCGACGCTCCGCAGGAGCAGGATGTGTATCGCCTCGGCAAAACTGCCCTCCCGCGCGAGATCGTCGGCTTCGGTCTGCGCGTGCTCCATGCGTGACACAGCGTCACTCACGGCTTCCTTCTGATCGCCAACGAAAACGATTTTTCGCGCGCGGCTGTCGCTCCAGAGGTTGTTCTTGAGATTGACGAGTATGATCGAGACGATCACGGCGACCGCGCAGAACAATATTATCCGGGAGAAATTTTTCAAAAATTCAACTGACCCAAAACGAGGATTCCAGCGAATCCCAAAGCGATAATCCCGCGGGCTGATGTCTTTCGTGTCCGCCGGAAGCTCCGTCTGCAGCCGAAGGTTCCGCTTCGCTGAAGCAGCCCAGCGAGAGGCGTCCGCGGATAACCTCCCTGCGTCGCCGCTCGTCATTCCCGTTATCTGAGAGGCCTCTGTCATACGCGGAAGCGCAAGCGCGAAGGCAACCCAGATTATAGCCATAAAAAAGAACAGAAATTTTTCGGATATCTTCAAACCCGCAGCAAACCACCCTTCGGCAAAAAAACCGCGATCTCTGCAAAAAGATAAATCATTATGTCGGAAGAGAGGAGAAAAATCAATGTGCTGCTTGGCCCCTTAAACCACAGGCAAGGAAAAGACAAAACCCCGCTGGTCTGTTGCGAGAACAGGCGCTAATACCGATTTGAAATCAAAGGCCTGAAGGGTGAAGCGTTTAAACCAGTTTGGAGAAACGCTCAGCCAAATCAAAAACAGCCTATTGATCGCGAATTGGTATAAGCTGTGTTTGCACAAACAAAAACTTACATCAACGAGGTGCGATTATTATGTCGGATAAGAAAAAATCAAGGACGAAACACGGGGCGATTCAGTACCGCAATCTATTTTAATCTTTGCCTGACCATCATGGTAATTTGGGCTTTGTGAATACTATTGACAAGTAAACGATCGTTGACTGTAATGATAAACGATCGTTTACTGTGTAGGGAGGATTTTTAGGTGGGCGACACAAAAGAAAATATTTTGCATACTGCGCTTCGCTTATTTGCGAAGGATGGCTATGAGGCTGCTTCGGTCAGTGATATTGCCCGGGAACTTGGCA
>JAISYM010000117.1 GCA_031269875.1 Synergistaceae bacterium | reverse complement strand
CACTCTAAACTACGGGCTTGGTGTCCCAAGGAGGGATACGAGCTGTCCCGACCAATCTGTACTGGAAGTTTACACCGCACAGGGCGAACTTCCAACATACTTATTCTACGAGGAGGATGTTAATTTGTTCTTCTTGACAAAGGGTCGTCCCGTAAGGCCAAGCATTATATGTACGCTGTCATTATTTATAATTACCGGCATAATCTTATATTCTTCATTTGATTTCCTGTACAGAGATATTAGTTTTTTCCCTCTCTGGCTTAAACCGAATTATTCCTATGCAAACGAAGCACATGACCTTTTTGAAAGTGGTCATCTTCAGGAAGCACTGGAAATGGCCAGATATATAAAAAATAACCCTAAATTACCCGGACAAGAGTTGGCTGATGTGGTCTACAAGAAAGCTGAAGCTGCGATCAACGAAAAGGATTCATTATTAAGAAAAGCAAAACGTGGTTTAGAAGGTTTTGTGTTTGGCGATGTGGAAGATATCTATGAATTGGGTGGGTCTGTCGTTGGTGACTTTTTTTTGTGGGGTGATATCAGGGATTTAACAGTTAATGGCTATAGAAAAGCTGTTGGTGACGAAAGAGGAGATTATTTTATTATGGCCATTTCTACAGTTGGTATCGCCACTACGCTTATTCCTGAATTTGATTTCTTTGCTTCGGTAACAAAAGGCCTGAGAAAAATCGGTGTCCTTTCCGCAAAGTTTGCAGACGAGGTAGTTAGCGTTGTCAAGAAAATCGTAAAATTTGGCGGCGAGGGAAAGTTCGCCATAAAGCAGCTTTCCGAAGTCGCCTCCAACGTCAAAGTCTTATCAGATAAAATGTCATTCGGAAGAATAGCGAAAATGTTCAAATTCGTTGACTCGGCGGACGACGTAAGTGTGATAGCTAAATTCGCGTCGGTCGCGCCTGACGCAACGTTTCTATGTGTCCGGAATGGTGGATTAGGCACAATGAAAGTTTTGGAACCGACGGCTTCCAATATAATACTTTTAGAACTAGCGGCTACAAAAGGTCCGGTAGGGTTTGAATGGCTGGCAAAAACATCAAAAACAGGACGTTTATTAATCATCAAAGATATTTACAAAGGCCGTTCCGTAATTCTTGACGAAGTTACAATAAATATTTCTTCATTTCTGCAAAGCCTGCCATATCTCACAAGAATACTCATTCTCGTTGTGTGTTTATTATTTTTTATATATTCAGTCCTGCGATTTCCACTTTATTTGTGGAGGAAATTCAGATGGAAAGAACTACAGAGCGAGTAGATAGTCGTCCCTGAAAAACATCATAGGAGCAGTAATGGACTGGGTTTATGAGGAGAGAAAGAGTAGCGTAATCGCAAGAAAACTCGAAAAACAAGGAGAAATCTTGCGAAATGCTGCCGAAAAAATCTGAGGATAAACAGAACAGGCTGTTTCAAAACCGCCTTGAAAACATCATCGACACAGGGCATAACTTGGCGCGTCTGTCCGGCCAGATCGACTGGCGCTTCCTGGAAAACAAATTCGGGGAAGTCTACATTCCAGACAAAGGCCGTCCAGGACTGCCGACACGCCTAATGGCCGGGCTTCATTACCTGAAGGGGATGTTCGCGCTTAGGGTTACCGCGGCGTACGCGCAAAGGACGGTGTCAAGTGCGGCATTTTAATACCAAAATATCCCCCGCGCTCCTTTGGGATGCGGGGGATATGGCCTGTTCCGGCTGGATTGGACAGCGCGTCAGTTCATGAGTCTCTGAACTTGATCCACGGGCAATCCGGTACTCTCGGTTATTATGTCGGGCGATATTCCCCTTGCCGCAAGTTTGCGCGCAACTTCGAGCTTGCCTTCAAGCTTGCCTTCGAGCTTGCCTTCTAGTTTGCCTTGTTCGATGCCGCGCTTCTCGACTTCTTCCGCCGCGTCCAATTCATAAAATGGGATATACATAATTTTCCCCTCCTCGCTCAATTGACGCCTGTATTCCCTGTACTTGACAGCCAATTCCATGTCAGAAATATTGATTATGCGCTCTATGAAAAGCAGAAGGTCCCGTTTTTCCTCGGGGCCCCAGCCACGCTCCGCAAGGAGACCGGCAAGCGTCCGGAGGTAATTGTATTTCTGGTGTTCTTCACTGCTCCAGAGCGCGCACTTCGCCGCGTAAAACGCGAGGTCTATGGGGTTTTCGCTCCCCAGAAGTTCGCCGTCGTCAAGCTCTTCTACCACAAGATTATTATACTCGTAATTCACCTTCGTGCCAAAGCGTGAATGCGAGTAACGCCTCTTTTCGCTCTTATGGCCACCGGTGATAATGGCAAGCGCCGCAGGCTCCCTGCGATAGTGAGCGACGATAAGGCAGCGGTAGTGGTTCATCCTCTCGGGTAAATTGCCGCCGCCGGGACCCTGATTTTCTATGTGGAGGATTACCCACTCCTCTCCGCCGCCTTTCAGCGGGACTTCCAGCACGTAGTCGGCGAAATGTGGGTTCTTGTGTATCTCGTGGTCTCCACTGTTCAGGATGTCCCTGAATTCCTTGTCGAGGAATCTCGGAGGCTTTGTCTTGTCGGCCGCCTCGTAAAGTTCCGGTATCGCTCTTTTGAGCAGCTGATAAAAAAATCTCTCTATGAGATCCTTCCAAAAGCCGTCATAATCAAACCGCTCGCCGTCTTTTTCACCGGCGGTCTTTTCATTGTTTGTCTTGTCAGTCAAATCGCTTCACCCCTCAGTGAGCTAATTATAGCTTGTCCCGAACCGGTACGCGCGCTCTTAAAACACTCTTGGCATTACGGGAAATGGGATGACGAAAAAATCTGAGGATAAACAGAACAGGTGTTCAGCAAATCATCACCCAACCAGCCCAAGAAATCTTCCTCGATCTGGAGCAAGATGGTCACACCCAGATTAGATAACCCACCTTCCGCACAAAAAAGCCAATGATCACTCATATAAAAATATATATAATTTAATATAAAGGTATTGACAAAAATTTTTGGGTGTAGTAATCTTGTATTTAGAGACTGAGAGAGGAGAAAAACATGAATACCAATCTTGAAGATTTAGTGTCAATGGAACAATTTTTAGACAATCCCAATGTTGTTTTGCAGAAAGTCGATAAGAACGGGCAAGCCGTGATTTTATATAAAAATTCACCTGCGTATGTCATTTCAAAGCCTAATTTTATTGCGTCTGCTATTTCTGCAAACAAAACAAATCTTAAATTGCATGAAGCAATGGAAATTGTCTTAAAAGACGCTCCAACGAATACAATGCACGCTACAGATTTAGCAGATGAAATTTATAAACGAGGACTGTATTTCAAGAAAAACGGGACAAAGGCAGAATATACTCAAATCAGCGCAAGGGCAAATAAATATAGAGATTGGTTTGAAAATGTTGGTGGGAATCAGATTAAATTGATAAAGGAAATTTAAGCTGTATTACCATAGATACTTAGTTGGGAGAAAGAGGAGGAGGGAAACCTTATGATAAATAGCTTAGGAGACTGTGTTAAATTAGTTTTTATTATAGTTTTATTGGGTGGGCTGGCAGGGTTAGGAGGTGGGGAGCGTTCCGGTTCTTCTTCACGCAGATATAGTTCTTACAAAGCCTCTAAACCTAAAAAGATCTGGCGAAAAAGAGATACCCCTAGTTGGGCTCCTCCCAAAAGAAAGAGCGGCCCTTATGATCACGGAGGTTACGGAGATTATGAAGATTACGAGGAGTGGTTGGATCAATGAAAGGATTAAATCTCATTGACGACGCTGTAAAAAGTATGCGATGTTTATATCAGGAGGCGCCTTATGGCTGCGAAAATTACTTTGAAGATTGATGCCCCAAAATGCTTGGAGGATAAAAGATGAGTTATAAGACTTACTACCAAGACCCACTGAAGCATGGCCTTGTTATAGCATTTAAGCATGTGGCGGTTACTGCTCCACTTGCTAATGGCAAACTTGAAGTTTATCTGCAAGGAACAGAAAAACCTGTGATAATTGACTGTCTCAGGGATTTTCTTGACAAATTCTTAGACTACTTAGAGCGCTCTCCAGCACCCATGTTTAGCAATATGAGTAATTGCGGGCAGTCTATTTTTTTTGGTGGGATGTGACAGAAGATGCCTGACGACCAATCAAAAGTGCGTTCTTTTAATGCCATACTCGGAGATCGCCCGTACATCCTGATCCTCGGCACAATGCCAGGAGTGCTGTCCCTTGAGAGGGGGCGCTATTATGAAGATCCGCGAAACTGTTTCTGGCGTCTTATCAGCGACGTATTAGAGGAAACAGAGCCAAAAAATTACGAATGTCGCATCAATATGCTCAAACGACGGCACATCGCTTTATGGAACGTCCTGCGCTCCTGTGATCGCTCGGGTTCACTGGACAAGGATATTTGCGGGGAGGAACATAATGACATTGCGTCCCTGCTCGACCAAACCCCGACAATTCGGGCCATTTGTTTCAACGGTAGGAAAACAGCGGAAATGTACGACAAAGACGAACGTAACCAGAGACGCGAAAACCTTGAATATCGCTTGCTCCCTTCCTCCAGTGGCAAATTGCGTAAGCGTTTCCACGAACAGCGGTCGCAAGAATGGCGAGCTCTGCGTCAATTGCTTACAGAAAACCCAAAACCACAGGTTGATGGATTTGAATTACGGATTAATGTATTTCATATAACTGAAGGGTAGGAGACAGCTCGAATGATGAGCGGCGTCCTACCCTTACTAGTTTTTTCCGTATGCGTTCCTATTGCTTCTAAGAAGGGCTTTATGCTGTCTTATGATTTACGCGAGCTCCTCTTTTTTGATGTACTTCTGATATACGGTCTCGATTACGACGGCGATCGCGTTGTCGCCTGAGACGTTGCACGCGGTACCGAAGCTGTCCTGTGTGATGTAAAGCGCTATCAGGAGGCTGGCTATCGCGCTGTCAGACGGGATGCCAACGAGTGGGAGGAACGGAAGCGCCGTCATTATGGAGCCGCCCGGCGCGCCGGGGGAAGCCATCATCGCGATTCCGAGCGTCATGATGAACGGAATGATGATCCCTAGATTGACGGGCATTTCGTACATCAGGAGGACGCTCGTTACGCAGCTCGTGATGGTTATCATGGAACCGGCCATGTGGACGTTGGCGCAGAGCGGTATGACGAAGTTGCGTATTTCCCGCGACACGCCGTCGGCTTCGGCGCATTTGAGGTTGACGGGAATAGTGGCCGCCGAGGATTGTGTGCCGACCGCCGAAAGATATCCGGGTATCTGATTTTTCATCAGGGAAATAGGGTTCTTCTTGCTTACGGCGCCGCCAATGAAAAACGCAAGAATGAGAAAGGCGAGGTGCATTGTTATTACGACCAGGAATACCTTCCACAGAACGCTCAATATGGAGAACGTCTGCCCGCTTACGGTCATGTTCACGAACGTTCCGCAGATATAGAGCGGCAGGAGCGGGATTATGGCGTTCTTCAGGACAGCGTTGATGACGTGAGAGAAATCGCTTATCGCGTTATAAAGGGAGTCCGTGATCTCTCTGCCCTTCATGGCGCTGATGGAGAGGCCAAGCACGAACGCCAGAACGACCGCCGAGATTACGTCCAAAACAGGCGGCATAGGGATGCCAAAATACGGCGCGAGCATCCCCGCTTCCGGATCCCCAATGTTGCTCAGGAGATCCGCCGTGATAAAATGAGGGAAAAAGTTGATGGCGACTATAAACGCACAAGTACCGGCGAAAAGTGTGGAGCCGTACGAGATGCCGGCCGTCACGGCAAGCAGCTTGCCCGCGCCCTGAGACAGATCGGCAATGCCCATTGTTACAAACGCGAGAATCATAAGGGGGATGATGAATTTCAAGAAGGAGCTGAAGATAGAGGCCAGCGTTACAATTAGCCTGTTGAACGGTTCAGGCGCGTAACTTCCCAGAATGATGCCTATGATAATTGCGATGATTAATCTTGGAACCAAGCCTAACTTTGACATAATCAGATTGTAATACCTCCCACTTAAATTTTGATCCGCCCTTGCTGTTGATTCGGCGCGGCCAATGGTAGAATGATATCATAATTCTTAAAAAACGAATATGCGTAATTTGTGTTTGCGGCGCCTTAAGGTTTCTTTGTTTTGACTTCCCTTTCTCGTGTGTGCGGCAAAGCGTTTTTTGTCATATAATGGGGTGTCGCGACAGCGATGTGCGAATTCTTTTAGTAGGTTGAGGGGTGTTGCCCTGTGTGGGGAAAGGATATTGGCATAGATCTTGGCACCGCGACGGTGTTGATCTTCATAAAGGACAAGGGGGTAGTTCTGAGAGAGCCCTCCGTCGTGGCTATGGACGAGAACAGCGGAAAAATTCTGGCTGTAGGCGACGACGCGAAACAGATGCTGGGCCGCACGCCGGGCAACGTAAAAGCCGTCCGCCCGCTGAAAGACGGGGTCATAGCGGATTACACGATGACGGAGGTAATGCTCAGGCTTTTTATTCGAAAGGTGACAGTCGGCATCGAGAGGATCATGCGGCACCGGGTAATGATATGCGTCCCGTCCGGCGCGACGGACGTGGAGAGGAGGGCGGTGCTCGAAGCGGCGCTCGAAGTCGGAGCGAAGGAGGCCTATCTCATCGAGGAGCCCATGTCCGCGGCAATCGGCGCCGGCCTCGATATCGCGGAGCCGAGAGGCAATCTCGTCGTCGACATCGGAGGCGGCACAACTGACGTGGCCGTAATATCCCTTGGTGGCATAGTCATATCGGAGTCGCTCAGAGTCGGTGGCGACAAATTCGACGAGGCCATAACGCGCTACGTCAGAAAACAGTTCAACCTCGCGATCGGAGAGCAGACGGCCGAAGATCTCAAAGTGCGCATAGGGACCTGTTTCCCGACGGCCGGAGAAGAGCTGTTCATGGATATACGCGGCCGGGATCTCATTCACGGGCTGCCGAGGCAGGTAACGATTACCAGCACCGACGTGTCGAAGGCGATCGAGGAATCAATCGGCACAATAATTAATGGAATAAGACGCGTTTTGGAGCTAACGCCGCCTGAGCTTGCAGCCGATATTATTGACAGAGGAGTGATCCTGACGGGCGGAGGGGCTCTCTTGAGAGGTCTCCCCCAGCTCGTGACGCATCAGACGGAGATCGAAACCATAGTGGCCGATTCGCCGATGGAGTGCGTCGCGCTTGGCACAGGGAAAGCTCTTCAGACTCTCGATAAGTTCAGGGAGTCCGGCACCGTTCTTTCAGCGATAAGGAGGGGCGGCCGAAGAAGATAATTTTTTACGCGCGGGAGGGAACGCCATGTTCAGGGGGATATACGAGGGAGCTTCGGCGATGCTGGTTCAGGAGAAAATGCTGGACGTCGTCGGAAACAACCTGGCAAACGTCGATACGGCAGGATTTAGGGCCAGGGTCGCCGTGAACAAATCCTTCCCGGAGGTTCTTATGGACAGGGTGGAGCGTTATACGATAGTCGACGAGGCGGTCAATGAGGAGCTGGGCGACCGCAAGTTCTTTCCTTATGTGAAGGGACGCGTCACGATAGGAAGTATGCCATTGGCGAACGTGCTCTCAGAGACCATTATGTCCCAAGAGCCCGGAGTTGTGCAGACCACCGAAAATCCCCTTGACGTAATGATAAACGGTGAAGGTTTTTTCGTTGTCGAGGATGGTAACGGCAACACCTTCTACACAAGGTCCGGCCACTTTCAGAAAGGGCCGGATGGACAGCTCGTCACACACGAGGGCGAGTTTGTGATGGGTGATGTCGGCCGCCTGGAGCTTGGCGAGGCTGTGAGCTTTTTCGTGAACGAAACGGGCCAGATTTACGGCGACAACGAACTGATAGGACAGCTCCAGGTGGTGTCGTTCCCCAGCCCGACGTATCTGCGCCACGAGGGGCGGTCGCTTCTCTCAGAGACGCCGGATTCCGGCGCGCCCATTCCTGTTGAGGAGAATTTGAGCGTGCTGGGCGGCGCGCTTGAAAAATCCAACGTCGAGGTCGTTTCGGAGATGGTTCGGATGATCGAGGCAAACAGGGCGTATGAGGCCGCGGGGCGCACGGTGAGCATTCAGGACGAGCTTACGAGCAGGCTCTTCACGTCATTCGGAAGACCCGCTTAAGCGATAAATCTGACATATTGAAATTTTAAGCAGGGGGTATAAATATGTTACGTTCTCTTTGGGCCGGCGCAAGCGGCATGATAGCACAGCAGACGCACCTCGACGTAGTTGCGAATGATCTCGCGAACGTCAACACTTCTGGGTTTAAAAAGATTCGAGCTGACTTTCAGGATCTGATCTATCAAATCAACAGGGAACCAGGCGCTCCCGTCGAGCCGGACTCCATGATACCGACAGGTATTCAGGTAGGGCTTGGGACTAAAGTCGTCGGGACGACGAGGATGTTCATGCAGGGTTCTCTCCAGACGACAGATAATCCGACAGACGTGGCTATAACCGGCGAGGGCTTCTTTCAGGTGACGCTGCCGGACGGCACGATCGCCTATACGCGCGACAGCAACTGGAAGATCGACGCGAACGGTCAGATCGTGACGCACGACGGCTACCTGCTCGAACCCGCCGTTGTGGTGCCGGACGACGCGACTGACTTTTCCGTAAGCCCGACGGGCGCTATTACCGTCCGGATAGTGGGGACGCTGGAGCCGGAGGAGATAGGCCAAATCGAGCTGGCCCGCTTCATCAACCCAGCCGGACTCAGGGCAATGGGCAAAAACCTGTTCATCGCGACCGCCGCCAGCGGCGAGGCGATGGTGGGCAACCCCGGCGACGAGGGGTACGGCACACTCGAACAGAGGGCGCTTGAAATGTCTAACGTCCAGGTAGTAGAGGAAATGGTCGAGATGATAGTGGCTCAGAGAGCCTATGAAGCGAACTCGAAGACGATTTCCACCGCGGACGAATTGCTCAGAATAGCGAATAACCTCAGGCGGTAAGCCTTAAGGCAGTATAAGAATGAAACCTCGGGCCGCGGCAAAAGTGATAGGGAAGATATCCGTCGTTCTCGCGGCGTTCCTTTTGCCCGTCTTCACGGCTTTTGGCGCGCAGACCGCCGATCTTGCCCTGGAGCTTCCGCCCGTTATCGAGGCGCGGGAGGGAGCGTTCTATCTGGGCGAATATGCCGCCATCACGGGCGGGAACGGACTTGCGGCCGCCGCGTCGATGGCCGTGATCAACCCGTCCGGCGGCGGGTTTTCGGCAAGCGATGTGATAGTGGCTCTGGGCGCTACCGAGGCCGCCGGTTCGTCCGTCTCCCTTCGAATGCCGGAGGTGGTAACGGTGCTGCCAGAGTCGGACGTCGCCTCGAAACTGCGGGCGATGACATCCTGGAAGTGGCGCATCGAGGTCGAGGGGGCGGATAATCCGGCACGCGGCGGTTTTGCGCTTCCGCCGAACGTACTCCCCGGCGCTAAGTCCCTCTCTATCAAGCTCATCTCACCAGACGGGGACAAGGCGAATAAACAGGTCAAAGTGCGCTGGTATCAACCGGTCGTATACTCCGAGTCCGCGCTTCCCAAAGACGCGAATCTCGCGCCATCCTCCCTGAAGCTCCGCATCGAGACGGCCCGTATGACGCGTCCTCTCGTGTGGGACGCGAACCAGCTCGAAGGTTCGACGCTCCGCAGAGCCCTGAACGCGGGGGACGCCATAGCCCATAGCGACGTTGAGGACGCGCTTATCGTGCGGAGCGGCACTTCCGTCAAGCTCATAGCGTCCGTCGGCGGGCTGGGCGTCGAGGTCAGGGGCATAGCGCTTCAGCGCGGAGGGAAGGGCGATATAATAAAGGTAAAGAATTTATCTACGAGGAAAATTCTGTCCGGCACTGTAATAGACGCCGGCCGAGTGTCGATAATATACTAATAAAAATATCCAAGCGTGAAGCTTAAAACCGCTCCGCGCCCATTGGTGCAAACGTTTAGGGAGGGATTCCCATGAGAGTCAGACACGCGCTTTTTACAGCACTGATCACGCTTTCGATTTTAGCCGTTTCCCTTTCACCCGTTCCGGCGAGTTCGCTGTGGGATAATAACGGCAGCCTGTTCGAGGACAGGAAAGCATCGGGCTTGGGTGATGTGGTTACGGTAAAGGTGAACGAGAATATCAAGGACAGCGACGAGGGGAAGACGACGTCCACAAAGACGACTGATGATAACGTCAATTCCGGCTTGGGGATACTGGACTTTATAAAGGCTTTTGGCGTGGGTTCTTCGTCGTCGATGAGCAGCAGCACGAAGATAGAGCGCACGAAGACGATAAACGCGATATTTACATGTCTCGTTGTCGATGTGCTGCCGAACGGGAATATGGTTATTCAGGGCGACCGGAGCTTAACGAGCGGTTCGGAGAAGATGAACGTCCGTTTCTCCGGCGTGGTTCGCCCGCAGGATGTGAGCCACGGCAACATGGTAGACAGCAACAGGGTGGCGAACGCCGAGGTGGTCGTCTCCGGCAGGGGCGTCGTATCGACGACTCAGCGCCCTGGAATCATCGGCCAGATACTGAAGGCGATTTTCTGATTTTACTGTTAAGGGCCTGAAGGGTAAAGATAAAGACTAATTTACTGTTAATTTTCAAGTGATGGAAGTGAGGAGCATGATGAGCGATAAAAAAGTAAAAAACCTAAGCGGCCTTGCCGGTCTTGTTCGTATCGTCTGCCTCGCGGCGCTTTGTCTCGTGTTTTTCCCGGCGTTGTCCTACGCGGGCGAGATTCAGCCGATGGTACGTCTGAAGGATATCGCGACGGTCGAGGGCGTTCGCGATAACCAGCTTGTCGGAATGGGCTTGGTCGTCGGGCTTCAAGGCACGGGCGACAAGGGGCAGATGGCGATGCAGATGATGTCCAACATGTCACAGCAATTTGGCGTAACAGTCGACCCGAAGCAGGTTCGCAGCAAAAACTCAGCCGTGGTGACTGTTACCTGCCAGCTCTCCCCGTTTTTACTGCCAGGTCAGAACACGGATGTTGTAGTGAGCGCTATTGGCGACGCAAAGAGCCTCGAGGGAGGCGTACTCATACAGACTCCATTGAAGGCCGCCAACGGCCAAGTCTACGCTGTCGCTCAGGGGCCGCTCACACTGGGTGGCTGGTCGGACAGCGGGTCTGCTTCCACTGTAAAGAAAAACGCCGTCACTGTGGGGCGTATACCCAACGGCGCTATCGTGGAGCAGGGCGTGGAGATGAATTTCGCGGGCGATGGCGTGATAAATTTGCTGCTCCGGCAGTCTGACTTCACGACAGCGGAGCGGGTCGCCGCCGCGATAAACAATCAGTTTGGAAATATCGCTTACGCCGTTGACGGCAGGCGCGTCGCGGTAAATATGCCTCAAAATTACACGAGATCCCCGTCGGCTTTCATAGCCTCGATCGAGGGAATGTCGGTCAGGCCGGACAGCGTCGCAAAGGTCGTCGTCAACGAGCGCACCGGCACCGTCGTCATGGGCGGCGCGGTCAAGATCGGCAACGTCTCGGTCGCGCACGGAAACCTCACGGTGCAGGTGCGGGAGAATCCGCAGGTGAGTCAGCCGGGAGCGTTCAGCCCCGGAAATACGACGGTCACGCCGCAGACGGACGTTTCCGCCCACGAGGAGAGACCGGAGCTTGTCGAACTGCCCGCGACTTCCACGGTGGAGGATTTGACGGAGGCCATGAACGCGGTTGGCGCGTCGCCGCGCGACCTGATAGCGGTCCTTCAGGCGATGGATCAGGCCGGGGCGCTGCACGGCGAGCTTATAATACAATAGAAGGCCCTTAGGCCTTTGATTTCAAATTGGCATGAATAACAGGTTGGGGGATTGCGTGAAATGTCTGACGTTGGCGGTATGACCGGGGCCGGAGGAAACGAAAAGCCCTATCGCGAGACGATAACGATAGAGGAGTACCGCCGCCAGGAAAAGGCGTTGGAGACAGCGTGCAAGCAGTTCGAGGGCACGATGTTCTCAAAGCTCTGGAAGGACATGATAAAGACCGCCAAAAGCCCGCTCGGCCCTGAGAAGAAGAGCGAGTTCGCCCCGCTTGAGGACACGGTGGTCGAGATGGTGTCAGAGCATCTCAGCGTGAGCAGGGGAGTAGGCGTGTGGAAAGTCCTCTACGACCAGCTCCATGAGCGCCTGCCGCTCCCCGAAGATCTGCGCGAGGAAAAGGCGGAGGCATTGGCTGCCTCCGCCGAAGCCAAGTCGAAGATGACCCTGCGACCGTCGAAGATATCGAAAAGCAAATAAAGCGGATTCGGCCACCATATTAAGAAAATACTCGCTTATGACGAATTATCCTGTCCCGCTGTGGCATGGATCTGCGCGTCTTTGCTCCGTGCCGCGTTTTCTTCTTTCATATGATCTTGGCTTCTTGTAAATTTTCGCGCAACAGCGCCTGCCCAATGAGCCTGATTGCCACGTCGTATTCAACTGGTTTGGAGATATGTCCGTTCATCCCGGCTTGCACCACCATTTGCAGGTCCTCTTTGAAAACGTTGGCGGTCATCGCCAGAATGGGGATTCTTCCCGCATCCGGGCGGGGCAGCGCGCGGATCCTGCGTGTCGCTTCACAGCCGTCCATAACTGGCATCTGCACATCCATGAGGATTAAGTCATAATAGCCTTCCTGCGAAGCGGAAAAAAGATCCACAGCCTCCTGGCCGTTGGCGGCGCACCCGCACGACACGCCCGTGTCATCTAGCAGGGCGATTATGATTTCCCGGTTTATTTCCACGTCGTCCACAACCAAAATCCTGCGCCCGGAGAGATCCACTGTAACGGCGGCCTGTTCGGCGGGCGGACCGTCTTCCACGCAGCCATTCTTGTCCACGTCGAACCAGACCTGGAAAGCGAATTTGGAACCCTCGCCTTCCCTGCTTTCCACGTGGATGCTGCTACCCATCAGTTCCACAATGGTGCGGCTGATGGAAAGCCCTAGTCCCGTGCCTCCAAATTTTCTGGACGTGCTGCTGTCCATCTGCTCAAATGGGTTGAATATCCGTGACAGGGCTTCCTGCGGCATGCCGATACCGGTGTCCGCCACCTCAAATAGGAGCAGCGCTTTTTCGCTGTCGCGTGAAACAATCTCCGCGCGCAGTGTCACACGGCCGCCACCACCCGTGAATTTGATCGCGTTGGAAAGAAAATTGATCAGAACCTGGGACAACCGCATGGAATCTCCCAAAAAGGACGGCCGCGTGCCGTGCGCGTCCATGTCCAGCAGCAGGGAAATATCCTTGGCGTCCGCGCTTGGCCTCAAACTGCTGACGATGTTATCCAGAATGGCATCCAAATGGAATGGCGCATTTTCCAAAACAAGCTTGCCCTCTTCGATTTTTGACATGTCCAAGACGTCGTTGACCAGCCCCAGCAGATGGCGGGAGGAGATGTTGATCTGGGCGATTGATTTGCGCAGTTCGTCCGGGTTCCGGCTACGCTCCGCGATCTGCGTCATGCCGATGATCGCGTTCATGGGCGTACGGATTTCGTGGCTCAGGTTGGACAAAAAGCGGGTCTTTGCGTCTACTGCTGACTTTGCCCGGTCAAGGGCAATCAGATTGTTGTATATCCCGTTCATGTTCTGGCAGTAGACCATGAACGACGAGGCGATAGCCTCCGGCTCGAAATCATAGACGATACTGCCGTCCTGTGTGATGCCGCCCATGACGATCCCCTCCAGCTTGCGCTGGTTGTCAAAAAGCGGCGTGTAGATGACGTGTGAGTACCCCAAACCCGCAAACGGAGACGGGCCCTTTGGCGGGGACTCCACAATGACGTTTTTTCGCTTGAAATCCACAAGTTCCGGTTTCACCAGCCATGCCCTGGACACGGAAAACTCCGGTACGTCCGTTTCAAAATTGCACGAACCGGTCACGCTCAATTTGTCCCCCGATATGTCCAGCAGATAAGCGGCGCTCGTTTCCAACTGAAAAATATCCACACTCCCTTCGGCGAGCAGGCTGGCGAATTCCTGTTGAGTGGACACGGAAAAAGCGAGCCGGGAAAAGCGGTGAATTTGCTTGAAGAACTCAAGCTGGACATCCAGTTTTCCCCGCATGATACGCATATTCTCTTTTTCCAGTTCATTGCGCGCGGTCTGGCGGTACGATTCGCGTATCAATCCCCGCAGTTCCGCCAGTTCTTTCTCCTGCTGATGTTCAGGCATTTTCACAACCTCTGCCCATTCGATATACCGATCCGCATCATCTTCCTCCGCAACCTGCGTGGTACATCAGGGCTGGGGTATATCACCGATAGAGAACGAGCAGGGATGTGGTATATGTGTGAAACAGATTTTGCCCGCCGGTCGGGCAGAATTCCCCAAAGCCGTACATGCCCAGCCACGGCGGTACTTCACCGTCGTTGGAAAAGGCGTTTTGCATCATGCCGATGATTTCGTCCTTCATCACCTTGTCGAAAAGCGTGCGTCCCCGCAGCAG